>NZ_JACEGK010000084.1:0-18849 GCF_056859195.1 Streptomyces sp. NH27 | reverse complement strand
TGCGCGCCCTCACCTCCCCCGGCCCCCGCCCCACCGCACTCCTCTGCGACGGCGACATCCTCGCCGCGGGCGCCTGCAAAGCCGCCCGCGGCCTCGGACTCACGGTGCCCGACGACATCTCCGTCTCCGGCTTCGACGACCTGGCACTGGCGACCGCCCTCGACCCGGAGCTCACCACGGTCCGGCTCCCCGCGGAGGATGTCGGTGCCCGCGGAATGTCGGCGCTCCTGGCGGCGCTCGACGGGAGCACGGTTCCTCCGGCGGAGCTTCCGGTCCAGCTTGTGGTCCGGGGTTCTACGGGATCTGCGCCGTAGGGGTTCGCCGCCGTACCCGGCCGCAGCACCATCGTGACTGGTCGCGCAGTTCTCCCCCAGAGCTTCGCCTGGGAGGCGCCCCCGGCCGCCGCGGACCGCAAGGTCCCGCAACTCAGCGGACGGGGCACCCTGGAGGGTCAGGGGCGCCCTACTCCTCCTCGTCGGAAGGCTCGTCCGTCTTCGTGGTGGCCGCGCTCTCGGTTTCGAGCAGCCGGGACAGCTGACGCCCCAGAATCCGCTTGAACTTCCGCTGCTGCGGCCGGGTCCGATCGAGCACCGCGACTTCGAGCTGCTCGGCGGTGAGCTGCCGGTCGCTGCCGCCGTTGGAGTCCCGCCCGAGCGACTCGACGGCCAGCGCCAGCGCCTCCGCCAGGGTCATCCCGTCCCGGTGCCGCTGGTCGAGGTAGCTGCCGATCTGGTCGGAGTTCCCGCCGACGGCGACCGCGCCGTGCTCGTCGACGATGGAGCCGTCGTGCGGCAGGCGGTAGATCTGGTCGTCCTCGGGGGCGGCGCCCACCTCGGCGACGATCAGCTCCACTTCGTACGGCTTCTCGCCGACGCTGGAGAAGATGGTGCCGAGGGTCTGGGCGTAGACGTTGGCGAGGCCGCGGGCGGTGACATCGTGCCGGTCGTAGGTGTATCCGCGCAGGTCGGCGTAGCGGACGCCGCCGATCCGCAGGTTCTCGAACTCGTTGTACTTGCCGACGGCGGCGAAGGCGATCCGGTCGTAGATCTCGCTGACCTTGTGCAGCGCGCGGGACGGGTTCTCGGCGACGAACACGATGCCGTCGGTGTACTGGAGGACGACGACGCTACGGCCGCGCGCGATGCCCTTGCGGGCGTACTCCGCGCGGTCCGCCATTGCCTGCTGGGGCGAAACGTAAAACGGCGTGGACACCGGCTCAACCGTGCCTTTCTGCTGTCGTCGGCGCTGCTGGGTTGCTCAGGGAACGCGGGAAGCGCGGTGGGTGAACGGGAGTCACAGCACCTCGGCCTGCGGGCCGTCGGGGTGTTCGAGCCGGCCGTCGAGCACCGAGCGGGCGATGGCCGCGACGTCGGCTTCGGCGAGCCTGCGGAAGCCGTCCTCGGTGATGACGGTGACGATCGGGTAGATCCGCCGGGTCAGGTCGGGGCCGCCGGTGGCCGAGTCGTCGTCGGCCGCGTCGTAGAGCGCCTGGATGACGGCGGTGACGGTCTGCTGCTCGGTCAGGTCCTTGCGGTAGAGCTTCTTCAGCGCGCCGCGGGCGAAGACCGATCCGGAGCCGGTGGAGGCGAAGTTCGCCTCCTCGCTGCGGCCGCCGGTGACGTCGTAGGAGAAGATCCGGCCCCTGGCGCGGTCCGTGTCGTAGCCGGCGAAGAGCGGGACCACGGCGAGGCCCTGCATGGCCATCGCGAGGTTGCCGCGGATCATGGTGGACAGGCGGTTGGCCTTGCCCTCCAGGGAGAGGGTGGCGCCCTCGATCTTCTCGTAGTGCTCCAGCTCCAGTTGGAAGAGCTTGACCATCTCGACCGCGAGGCCGGCGGTGCCGGCGATGCCGACCGCGGAGAACTCGTCGGCCGGGAAGACCTTTTCGATGTCGCGCTGGGCGATGACGTTGCCCATGGTGGCGCGGCGGTCACCGGCCAGCACGACGCCGGAGTCGAAGACGGCGGCCACGATGGTGGTGCCGTGCGGCAGTTCGACCACCCCCTTGACCGCGGGCAGCGTGCGGTTGCCCGGCAGCAGCTCGGGCGAGTGCTCACCGAGGAAGTCGAGGAACGACGACGAGCCGGGCGTCAGGAAGGCAGCCGGCAGATGCCCGGGCTTACGAGTGTTGGCTTCCACGCGATTCCTTCCACACGATCATGGTGTTTGCTACGGACCCTACCCATGGGCCCCGCGTCCATCCGCCCCGCGGTCCATGGGGCGCGGGGCGGATGGACGGGTGAGCGGCTACTGGCCGCCCTTCTGGACGAAAGAGCGCACGAAGTCCTCGGCGTTCTCCTCCAGGACGTCGTCGATCTCGTCGAGAACCGAGTCCACGTCGTCCGAAAGCTTCTCGTGGCGTTCCTTGAGGTCTTCGGCGGCCTGGTTGTCCTCCTGGACCTCCTCGACCTCGTCCGTGGAACGCGTAGCCCGCTGCTGTCCGCCGTCGGTGTCCTTGGTAGCCATGTCCCTCACCCCGCTCGGTTGCGTGCGTACAAGATCAGACCCTACAAGGAGGGTCCGACTACGGCCCTCGAATACGACAACGTCCGAGTGCTACGGACTTGATTCCCGGTTCTGGACCGTTTCAGCCGCGGATCAGCCGCCGGACAGGATGCGGACCAGCTCCTCGGCCGTACGGCAGCGGTCCAGCAGCGCTTTCACATGGTTGCGGGTGCCGCGCAGGGGCTCGAGGGTGGGAACGCGTTGCAGGGAGTCGTAGCCCGGCAGGTCGAAGATCACCGAGTCCCAGGACGCGGCGGCCACGTCGTCGGCGTACTGCTCCAGGCAGCGGCCGCGGAAATAGGCCCTGGTGTCCTCCGGCGGCCGCTGTACGGCCCGCAGCACCTCCTCCTCGGTCAGCAGCCGCTTGATCCGGCCGCGGGCCGCCAGGCGGTTGTACAGGCCCTTGTCGGGGCGCACGTCGGCGTACTGCAGGTCGACCAGGTGCAGGCGGGCGGCGTCCCAGTCCAGGCTGTCACGGCGCCGGTAGCCCTCCAGCAGCTCCAGCTTGGCCACCCAGTCCAGCTCGCCGGCCAGGCTCATCGCGTCGCTCTCCAGACGGCCCAGGACGTCCTCCCAGCGGGTGAGCACGTCCCTGGTCTGCTCGTCGACGTCGCTGCCGTACCGCTCCTCGACGTACTTGTGGGCGAGGTCGAAGTACTCCATCTGAAGTTGTACAGCGGTCAACTTCCGGCCGTTGCGGAGCGTGACGAGCTGTCGCAGCCCGGGATCGTGGGAGACCTCGTGCAGGGTCCGCACCGGCTGGTCCACCGCGAGGTCCACCTTGATGAACCCCTCCTCGATCATGGACAGCACCAGGGAGGTGGTGCCCAGCTTGAGGTAGGTGGAGATCTCCGACAGGTTGGCGTCGCCGATGATGACGTGCAGCCGGCGGTACTTCTCCGCGTCGGAGTGCGGCTCGTCGCGGGTGTTGATGATGGGGCGCTTGAGGGTGGTCTCCAGGCCGACCTCGACCTCGAAGTAGTCCGCGCGCTGGCTGAGCTGGAAGCCGTCGTCGTGGCCGTCCTGGCCGATGCCGACCCGGCCGGCGCCGGTGACCACCTGCCGGGAGACGAAGAACGGCGTCAGGTGCCGGACGATGTCCGAGAACGGGGTCTCCCGGCGCATCAGGTAGTTCTCGTGGGTGCCGTAGGAGGCGCCCTTGTTGTCGGTGTTGTTCTTGTACAGCAGGATCTGCTGGCCGCCGGGCAACTGCGCGGCGCGCACCGCCGCCTCGGCCATGATCCGCTCGCCGGCCTTGTCCCACAGCACCGCGTCGCGCGGGTTGGTGATCTCCGGCGAGGAGTACTCCGGATGGGCATGGTCGACGTAGAGCCGGGCGCCGTTGGTGAGGATCACGTTGGCGAGGCCGATGTCCTCGTCGGTGAGCTGGGTGGAGTCAGCCGCCTCCCGGGCGAGGTCGAAGCCGCGGGCGTCCCGCAGCGGGTTCTCCTCCTCGAAGTCCCAGCGGGCGCGCCGCGCCCGGTGCATCGCCGCCGCGTAGGCGTTGACGATCTGGGACGAGGTGAGCATGGCATTGGCGTTGGGGTGGCCGGGGACGGAGATGCCGTACTCCGTCTCGATGCCCATTACTCGCCGTACGGTCATGCGGCCCTCCTTGCCCTGCTCCGGCCCATCCGAGCCGAAAACACACCGGCTGCGGGTACCCGCTGGTCGGGACCCGCAGCCGGAGGGTAGTGCCTACAGATACTGTCCGGTGTTCGCCACGGTGTCGATGGAGCGTCCGGTGTCCGCCCCCTGCTTTCCGGTCACCAGGGTGCGGATGAAGACGATCCGCTCGCCCTTCTTACCGGAGATCCGCGCCCAGTCGTCGGGGTTGGTGGTGTTCGGCAGGTCCTCGTTCTCCTTGAACTCGTCGACACAGGCGGCGAGCAGGTGGTTGACGCGGAGCCCGCGCTGGTCGTGGTCGAGGAAGTCCTTGATCGCCATCTTCTTCGCCCGGTCCACGATGTTCTGGATCATCGCTCCGGAGTTGAAGTCCTTGAAGTACAGGACCTCCTTGTCACCGTTGGCATAGGTGACCTCCAGGAAGCGGTTCTCCTCGGTCTCGGAGTACATCCGCTCGACCACCGACTGGATCATGGCGTCCACGGTGCCGGCCGGGGACTGGCCGTGCTCGGCCAGGTCGTCGGAGTGCAGCGGGAGGGTGTCGACGAGGTACTTGGTGAAGATGTCCTTGGCCGCCTCGGCGTCCGGACGCTCGATCTTGATCTTCACATCCAGGCGGCCGGGCCGCAGGATGGCGGGGTCGATCATGTCCTCGCGGTTGGACGCGCCGATCACGATGACGTTCTCCAGGCCCTCGACGCCGTCGATCTCGGCGAGGAGCTGGGGGACGATGGTGTTCTCCACGTCGGAGCTGACGCCGGAGCCGCGGGTGCGGAAGAGGGACTCCATCTCGTCGAAGAAGACGATGACGGGGGTGCCCTCGGATGCCTTCTCCCGGGCCCGCTGGAAGACCAGGCGGATCTGCCGCTCGGTCTCGCCCACGTACTTGTTGAGCAGTTCGGGGCCCTTGATGTTCAGGAAGTAGCTCTTGCCCTGCGGCCGGCCGGTGACCTCGGCGACCTTCTTGGCCAGCGAGTTGGCGACCGCCTTGGCGATGAGCGTCTTGCCGCAGCCCGGCGGGCCGTACAGCAGCACGCCCTTGGGCGGCCGCAGTTCGTACTCCTTGAAGAGGTCGGCGTGCAGGTAGGGCAGTTCGACCGCGTCGCGGATCTGCTCGATCTGGTTGCCGAGGCCGCCGATCTGCCGGTAGTCGATGTCGGGGACCTCTTCGAGGACCAGTTCCTCGACCTCGCTCTTGGGCACGCGTTCGTAGACGTATCCCGAGCGGGGTTCGAGCAGCAGCGCGTCGCCGGTGCGCAGAGTGCCGTCGAGGAGTGGCTCGGCGAGCCGGACCACGCGCTCCTCGTCGGTGTGCCCGATCACCAGGGCGCGCTCGCCGTCCTCAAGGATCTCCTTGAGGGTGACGATGTCACCGACCAGCTCGAACTCCATCGCCTCGACCACGTTCAGCGCCTCGTTGAGCATCAGCTCCTGGCCGCGCTTGACGTCGTCGAGTTCGACGGACGGGCTGACGTTGACCCGCAGTTTGCGGCCGCCGGTGAAGATGTCGGCGGTGCCGTCCTCGTTGGCCTGCAGGAACACTCCGAAGCCGGCCGGCGGCTGCGCGAGCCGGTCGACCTCCTCCTTGAGGGCCACGATCTGGTCGCGGGCCTCGCGGAGCGTGTTCGCAAGCCGTTCGTTCTGCGCGGAGACGCCCGCCAGGTTGGTCTGCAACTCGACGATCCTCTCCTCGAGAATCCTCGTGTGCCGCGGAGAGTCGGCGAGCTTGCGTCGCAGGACGGCGATCTCCTGCTCAAGAAAGGCGACCTGGCTCATGGGGTCTTCCGAACCACGAGCGGGTCGGCCGCCACGGTTGAATTCGTCGTCGTGGGCCGCCACGGTCCTCACCTCCTCCAAGGGGAGCTGGACGTTCCCAGACCCTACCTGGGCTGGTAGGGGTTGAAACCCCTAGATCACAAAGACGATCGCGGTGTGTCCGATCTTCACCCTTGCGTACGTCCCTTCGCCACTGAGATACCCGCCGATCTCCATCCGAAAGCTGCCGGTTGTATCGTCGTTTCGGTCAACAGCCGCCGGAGGCTGTTACTTCCCGATGATTCCCGAACGACGAACGGCAGGGATGGGTTCCGTGAGCGACAGCCAGGGCCAGGGCACAGTCGAGGCGCTTGAGGTCTGGATCGACCAGGACCTGTGTACGGGCGACGGGATCTGCGTCCAGTACGCGCCCGAGGTGTTCGAGTTGGACATCGACGGCCTCGCGTACGTCAAGGGCTCGGACGACGAACTGCGCCAGTCCCCTGGCGCCACCGTGCCCGTACCCCTGCCGCTGCTGACGGATGTCGTGGACTCGGTCAAGGAGTGCCCGGGAGAGTGCATCCATGTACGGCGGGCCGCCGACCAGGTCGAGGTGTACGGCCCGGCGGCCGACTGAGCGGCGGCCGGACCCGGAAGGGGCCGGCGGCGGGACGGGCCCGGATCAGATGGCGTTGGACGCCGGGCCGGGCAGCGCCACGTAGCGGCCGTCGCGCCATTCCCAGGTGTAGGCGCGCTTCATGTCGGGGCAGCAGCGCGGGGTGCTGTCGCTGGAGAAGCCGAGCACGGTGGCCTTGACGCTGTCGCCGTCGAGCCGGAAGTCGGAGATCTGCCGGTCGTCCTTGGGGTTGACCAGGGTGACCGCGATCTTGGGGGCACCGCCCGGGTGGGCGGGCGCGGACAGCACGTACACGCCGCTGGGCGGGGTGCCGGTGTCGGAGTGGCAGCGGACCACCACGGCGGTCTCGGGCCGCCCGTCGCCGTCGAAGTCGGCGGAGACATGCGAGATCACGTCGACCTTGGCGCCGGGGACGCAGGTCAGCGGGTAGGTCACGGCGTGCGCGTCCGGCGCGGCCACCGGCGGTCCGGACGGCGCCGGCGGTTTGCCGTCGGCCTTGGGGCTGGCGTCGGCGGGCTGCACCAGCGCCACGGCCGCGACCACGGCACCCAGGGTCGCGGCGGTGGTGATCCAGTGCACCGCGCGGCTGTGCGTGTGCGGGAGGGCCGGACCTGCGGAGGGCTGCACTCGCCTGACTCCTGGGGGTTTCTGGTCTGCGGGGGTGGCCAGCATGGTGCCACACGTCACATCGGCGCGGAACGGCGGGGCCCGGCCCCGGGCGACCTCGTGGCGGTACGTGCGACGGCGGCCGGGTGCCGGGTGCCGGGTGCGTTGCCGCGGCGGGTCGCCACGGCCGGAAGACGCAGCGCGCCGCCGCCGGCGTCCGGATGGACAAACCAGCGGCGGCGCTGCGAAGTTGGCCGAAAACGGACCCGGATCCTACGACCTGGGTCGTTACTCCCCGGACTCGGCTGCGCCGCTCCCGCTGCCCGGCCCGGTGTAGTCCTCGCCGTAGGCGCCCTTGGCGGGGCGGCGACGGCGCAACGGCGGCTCGACACCGTCGGCGAGACGGCGGGCGGTGAGCAGGAAGCCGGTGTGGCCGATCATCCGGTGGTCCGGACGTACCGCGAGTCCCTCGACGTGCCAGGTGCGGACCATCGACTCCCAGGCGGCCGGCTCGTTGAACGTGCCGTGCTCGCGGATCGCCTCCACGGTGCGGGCGAGCTGGGTGGTGGTGGCCACGTAGGCGCACAGGATGCCGCCGGGCACCAGCGCCTTGGCGACGGGCTCCAGGCACTCCCAGGGGGCGAGCATGTCGAGGATGACCCGGTCGACGTCGGTGTCGGAGAGGTTGTCCTGGAGGTCGCCGACGGTGAGCTGCCAGGCCGGGTGCGGGCCGCCGAAGTAGCGCTCGACGTTCTGGGTGGCGATCTCGGCGAAGTCCGCGCGGCGTTCGTAGCTGTGCAGCATGCCTTGGTCGCCGATCGCGCGGAGCAGGAAGCTGCTCAGCGAGCCGGAGCCGACGCCTGCCTCGACCACCCGGGCCCCGGGGAAGATGTCGGCCATGGCCAGGATCTGCCCCGCGTCCTTGGGGTAGACCACGGCGGCGCCGCGGGGCATGGACAGGACGTAGTCGGGGAGCAGGGGGCGCAGCGCGAGGTAGGCGACGTTTCCCGTGGTCCGCACCACACTGCCCTCGGGGGCACCGATCAGCTCGTCGTGCGGGAAAGCGCCCTTGTGGGTGTGGAACTGCTTTCCGGCTTCGAGCGTGAACGTGTAGTGGCGTCCCTTGGGGTCGGTGAGCTGGACCTGGTCCCCGACTCTGAAAGGCCCGCGCCTGCGGGCTGCACCAGTCGGTTCGGACATGGAACCACCTTAGTGGCTGAGCGGAGTCCCCCCGGACGCCGCCTGCCGGTACGGCAGCCCGGAGGCGCACCGAGCCTCGCTCAGGCCGCCCGGGACATCGCGGCCACGAAGGCGCGCTCCACGTCCGCGGTGGACAGCACGCCGTAGATCTCGCCGGTGGGCTCGACCACGAGGTACTCGGTGGACGGGGTGGCGCGCAGGGTGTCGAGGAGTTCCTCGCCGGTGAGGTCGGCGGAGACCCGCATCCCGGGCCGGAGGTCGTTGGACAGGCCGCTGACCGCGACCCAGGGGCGCCGGTGCTCGGGCACCGAGATGATCGCCGACTCGCGGACGAGGGCGGTCGGGTCGCCCTTGCCGTCCACGACGACCAGGGCGCGGGCGCCGGCCTCGTTGGCGCGGCGCAGCGCCTCGGACAGCGGGGTGTCGGAGGAGACCGGAACAGCCCGTCGGGTGAGCGTGCGGGCCCGCAGGTCCGGCAGGCGCTCGCGCAGCCGGGCCATCCGCAGCCCGTTGCCCGCGCCGGTCCACATGATCGCGGCGAGGACCGCGGCGAGCAGCGCGTCGGTGAGGGAGTCCGCGCCGCTCTCCCCGCTGCCTCGGGCGTAGGAGAGCATCGGCAGCCCGATCAGGACGGCGAGGGCGAGCACCCGGCCGGCCCAGGCGGCGGCGACGGTGCCCTTCATGGGGTTGCCGCTGAACTTCCAGACCACGGCCCGCAGCATGCGGCCGCCGTCCAGCGGCAGCCCGGGCAGGAAGTTGAAGATCGCCACGATCAGGTTGCTGATCATCAGACCGGCGAGCAGCACCCCGGGGACCGTGCCGCGCTCGACCAGTTGCATCCCGCCGAAGAAGACGCCGGCGAGCACCAGCGACAGCAGCGGCCCGACGAAGGCGAGCATGAACTCGCGACCAGGGGTGTCGGAGTCCTTCTCGATCTCGGAGACGCCGCCGAAGAACTGGAGCTGGATACGGCGCACGGGCAGATCGAAGCGGAGCGCGGCCACGGTGTGGGCCAGTTCGTGGACGAGCACGGAGGCGTAGAAGGCGACCGCGAAGAAGAGCGACACGAGGTAGCGGACCCGGCCGAGTTCCGGCAGCACCGTGTCGAGCTGCCCGCCGAAGACCCAGGTGATCAGGGCGGCGACCAGGAACCAGCTCGGGGCGACGTAGATCGGGACGCCGAGGAACCGGCCCATCAGGATGCCGCCACCGGGATCCCTCGGCTGGTTCTCGGTGCCGTCGTCGCCACCTCGGCCCGGGGTGCGGGTGTTCTGGGACGGCGGACGGCCGCTCTCGCTCACTGGTTCCCCTTCTGAAAACAGACCCTCGCGCCGATCATGCGGCACGAGGGGCATCGCAGCCATGATATTGCCCCGCCGCGCGGGGCACACCGGCGCGTGTCCGTGTCGGTGCCAGGCCGTAAGGTCGTCTGCCATGGGGACCCCCACCGACAGCACCCGACCTCCCGACAGCGCGTCACCCGGCCCCGGCCCGCCCGACGGTGCGCCGCCCGGGCCCGGGCCCGGGCTGGTCCCGCCCGGGCGGACCTCTCCGGAGGCCGGACGGACCGCGCCGCAGAGCGGTCCCGGCGGCGCACCGCCGCGCCCGCCGGTGTCGCTCTCGCCGTCGCGGGCGGCGGACTTCATGCGCTGCCCGCTGCTGTACCGGCTGCGGGTGATCGACCGGTTGCCGGAGCAGCCGAGCGAGGCGGCGACCCGTGGCACCGTCGTACACGCGGTGCTGGAGCGGCTGTTCGACGCCCCGGCGGCGGAGCGCACGCCCGAGCGGGCCCGGGCGATGGTGCCCGGCGAGTGGCAGCGGCTGCTGGCGGCCCGCCCTGAACTGGCCGGGCTGTTCACCGCGGCCGAGGGCGCGCTCGACGCGGCGGCGTTGTCGGCGTGGCTGGAGAGCGCCGAGCGGCTGGTGGAGCGCTGGTTCACCCTGGAGGACCCGACCCGCCTGGAGCCCGCCGAGCGCGAGCTGTACGTGGAGACGGTGCTGGAGTCCGGCCTGACCCTGCGTGGTTACGTCGACCGGCTGGACGTGGCGCCGGCCACCGGGGACCTGCGGGTGGTGGACTACAAGACCGGCAAGGCCCCGCGCCCCGAGTACGCCGACGAGCCGCTCTTCCAGATGCGTTTCTACGCCCTGGTGCTGTGGCGGCTGCGCGGGGTGGTGCCGCGCCGGCTCCAGCTGGTCTACCTCGGCAGCGGCGACGTGCGGACCTACGACCCGTCGGAGGCCGATCTGCTGCGCACCGAACGGCGGCTGCTGGCGCTGTGGGAGGCGATCCAGGAGGCGACGGCCAGCGGTGACTGGCAGCCGCGGCGCACCCCGCTGTGCGGCTGGTGCGACCACCAGGCGCTGTGCCCGGAGTTCGGCGGAACTCCCCCGCCGTATCCTCTGGCGCGCATCGCCGGGGCCGGGTCCGCCGTGGGCGAGAATGGTCCGGTCTAGCTAAGGAGTACCCGTGGCGATCCGCGTCCTGTTGGTGGACGATCAGCCCCTGTTGCGCACCGGCTTCCGGATGATCCTGGAGGCCGAGCCGGAGCTGGCCGTGGTCGGTGAGGCCGGTGACGGCCAGCAAGCACTGGACCAGGTGCGGGCGTTGCAGCCCGACGTGGTGCTGATGGACATCCGCATGCCCCGGATGGACGGCGTCGAGGCGACCCGGCAGATCACCGGCCCGGACCGGTCGGGCCCGGCGAAGGTGCTGGTGCTGACCACCTTCGACCTGGACGAGTACGTCGTGGAGGCGCTGCGCGCCGGGGCCAGCGGCTTCCTGCTCAAGGACGCGCCGGCGGCCGAACTGGTGCAGGCGATCCGGGTGGTGGCCGCCGGCGAGGCGATGCTCGCGCCGAGCATCACCCGGCGGCTGCTGGACAAGTACGCGGGCCGGCTGCCGTCGGGCGAGGAGTCGGTGCCGCAGCCCCTGCACACGCTGACCGAGCGCGAGGTCGAGGTGCTCAAACTGGTCGCCCGCGGCCTGTCGAACGCGGAGATCGCCGCGGAGCTGTTCGTCAGCGAGACGACGGTGAAGACGCACGTCGGCCATGTGCTGACCAAGCTCGGCCTGCGCGACCGGGTGCAGGCGGCGGTGTACGCGTACGAGAGCGGCCTGGTGCGGCCCGGCGCGAGCTGATCTCCGGCGCCGGTCCCCCGCACTCACGCGTACGCCCCCGCGCGGGCCCTGCCGGGCTCGACGCGGGGGCGTACGCCGTGCGGCGGGGGGGCGGTCAGCCGGAGGCGCCGCGGCCCAGTTCCCAGAACTGCGTGGTGGTCGAGGCGTTGAGCGCCCACTCCGCGCCGGTGATGTCGTTGCGGGCGGCGACGTACTGGTTCGCCTGCCACAGCGGGAGCAACGGCACCTGCTCCGCGACGAGCTTCTGCGCCTCGCCGAACGCGTCGGTGGTGGCGCTGCGCTGGGCCTGGCGGCGGGTCTCCGGCAGGATCGTGTTCCGGATCTCCGTCAGGTTGTACGGCAGCGGGATGAACGTTTCCTTGTCGAAGAACGGGGCGATGTAGTTGTCCGGGTCCGGGAAGTCGGGCAGCCAGCTCAGCGCGAAGACCTGGTACTTGCCCTCACCGGCGGCCTTCAGGAAGGCGTTCCACTGCTCGGCCTCCACATGGACGTCGAAGAGCCCGGACGCGCCGAGCTGCTTCGCGATCGCCTCGGCCTCGGCCTTGTTCATGGTTCCGCCGTCGTCGCGGCGGAAGTTGATGGTCAGCGGCACCTTGCTGGTGATGCCGGCGTCCCTGAGCGTCTTTTGCGCGTTCTTGACGCTGGGCTCGCCGTAGGTGTCGTAGAACGAGTTGATGTGAGTGGTGATGCCCGCCGGGACGACCGAGTACAGCGGCACCGCGGTGCGCAGGTACACGTCGCGGGTGATCGCCTGACGGTCGATGAGCTGGGCCATCGCCTGGCGGACCGCGACCTTCTTCAGCGACGACGCGTCGGTGTTGAGGAACAGGTAGCGGGCCTCGCCGCCGGAGGACTCGGTGAGCTTGAAGTCCGGGTCGGGGTTGCTCTGCAACTGCTGGATCTGCTCCGGGGACAGCTGCCGGTTCACCACGTCCAGCTGACCGGACTTGATCGCGGACTCCATCTTGTTGGAGTCCGCGAACATCTTGAGCGTGACGGCGCTGTTGTGCATCTTCAGCGTGCCGTCGTAGTGCGAGTTCTTGGAGAACACGGCCTGCTTGCCGGCGGACCAGGAGTCCAGCTTGTACGGGCCGGACCCGACCAGCCGCCAGCCGGTGTACGGCTTGGCCGCCGGGTACACGGTGCTGTCCACGATCGCGGCGGCCGGGGTGGCGAGCTTCGCCGGGAACGTCGCGTCGGGGTGCTTGAGGTGGAAGACCACGGTCTCCGGGTCGGGCGCGTCCACGCTCTTGACGTCGGATATCAGCGACGAGGGGCCGTCTGCCCAGTGGATCTTCTGCATCCGGTCGACGGAGAACTTCACGTCGGCGGAGGTGAGGTTCCGGCCGGTGGAGAACTTCTCGCCGTCCCGCATCGTGCACTGGTACGTCAGCCCCGAAGTGCCGGCGTAGTGGCACTCCTTGGCGGCGTCGGGGGTCGGCGTGGTGCTGCCGCGCTGGTAGGTCAGCAGCATCTGGAACGTGTTGTAGAACACGTTCCAGGTCGCGCTGTCGTACGACGTGGCCGGGTCGAGCGGTGCCGGGTTGTCCTTGGTCAGCTCGATACTGTCGGTAGTACCGACGACGATGGGTTTGCCACTGCCGCCACTGCCGCCGCCGGAACTGCCGCACCCTGTGATCGCGGGTGCCAACGCGCCGAGCAGGGCCGGCAGCACCAGAAGCTTGCGGTTCATCGTTGGTCGTTTCTCCTCTTGCGCATGGGCCGGGGGGCTCGTGACGCGCCCATAAGGCCGAACAAGGCCGCCCGCGCACCCGGATCGCGGGTGTACGGGCTGGAGGCAGCGCGGGGCACGCTGGGGCGACGATACCGAGGCTGCCGGTGATCAGCACCAACGGGTGGCCAAAGTTGGCGGTCCCGACGAGAGGAACCGCCGCGGCGGCACACTCAGTGAATGGCCGTGCGCAAAGAGCGTAGAAAAGGGACGTTCAGGTCCTCCAGCGACCGGACGACGGTGCGTCCCGGCGCGGGCGGGATCGGCACCACCGAGGGCACCGCGACCACCCGGCAGCCGGCCGCCTCCGCGGACGCGACCCCGGTGAGGGTGTCCTCGACGACCACGCAGTGTGCCGGGTCCGTGCCGAGCCGGGCGGCGGCGGCCAGATACGGGTCGGGGTGCGGCTTGGTGCGGCCGATCTCGTCGCCGGCCAGCGTGAAGGCGAAGTGCTCGGGACCGAGCGAGCGCAGCATGACGTCGATGGTGCGGCGGTGCGAGGCGGACACCAGCGCGGTGGGCACGGCGTGCGCGGCCAGCTCGGTCAGCAGCCGCCGGGCGCCGGGCATCAGCGGCGCGCCGCGGGCGACCAGGTGCTCGAAGCGGCTGTTGATGGCGGTCATCAGCTCGGCCGGCGGCGCGGTGGTGCCGGTGACGTCGATCAGGTGGCCCACGCTGCGGGCCATCGGGCCGCCGACCACCACCGAGCGGTGCACCTCGTCCAGCACATGGCCGAGGTCCGCGAAGACCTCGGACTCGGCCGCCCACCACAGGCCCTCGGTGTCCACCAGGGTGCCGTCCAGGTCCAGGAGCACGGCCCAGGGCCCGTCGGGCCCCTTCGCCGCTCGGGTGTCGGCGACCGGGATGATGCTGGTCATAGGCCCCACTCCTCGCTTCTGGGGGACACAGAGGCCGGTCGCCGCACCCCGCTGACATCGCGGGGAGGCGACCGGCCTCTGCCGGACCGTCTAGTCTACGTCGGGCCGTTGCGGACCGCTGAACGACAGATGAACCGCTGGTCAGCGGGCGTTGAAGTACTTCGCCTCGGGGTGATGGATGATGATCGCGTCGGTGGACTGCTCGGGGTGGAGCTGGAACTCCTCGGAGAGCTTGACGCCGATCCGCTCCGGCTCCAGCAGGTCGGCGATCTTGGCCCGGTCCTCCAGGTCGGGGCAGGCACCGTAACCCAGCGAGAAGCGGGCGCCGCGGTACTTCAGGTCGAACATGTCGGTGACGGCGGAGGGGTCCTCGCCGGCGTAGCCGAGTTCGGCCCTGACCCGGGCGTGCCAGTACTCGGCGAGCGCCTCGGCGAGCTGGACGGACAGGCCGTGCAGCTCCAGGTAGTCGCGGTAGGAGTCGGCGGCGAACAGCTCGTTGGCCGCCTCGGAGACGCGGTTGCCGACGGTGACCACCTGGAAGCCGACCACGTCGGTCTGACCGGAGTCCTCGGGGCGGAAGAAGTCGGCCAGGCACAGCCGCCGGCCGCGCCGCTGCCGAGGGAAGGTGAAGCGGGTGCGCTCGGTGCCGTCCTCGTGCAGCACGATCAGGTCGTCGCCCTTGGAGACGCACGGGAAGTAGCCGTAGGTGACGGCCGCTTCCAGCAGGTGCTCGGACTGGAGCCTGGTCAGCAGGCCGCGCAGCCGGGGCCGCCCCTCGGACTCGACCAGTTCCTCGTAGCTCGGGCCGTCGGCGCGGGACTGCTTCAGGCCCCACTGGCCCTTGAAGAGCGCGCCCTCGTCCAACCAGGAGGAGTAGTCGGCGAGCTGGATGCCCTTGACCACCCGGCTGCCCCAGAACGGCGGGGCCGGCACCGGGTTGTCGACGGCGACGTCGGAGCGGACCTGCCCGAGGTTGGGCTCTTCGGGCTGCTCGGGCTGCTCGCGCTTGGGCACCCGGCGGGCCTTCAGTTCCGGCAGCGCCGCGCCGGGCACCCCGCGCTTGACGCCGATCAGCGCGTCCATCAGCCGCAGCCCCTCGAAGGCGTCACGGGCGTAGCGGACCTCGCCGGCGTAGATCTCGTGCAGGTCCTGCTCGACGTAGGCGCGGGTGAGGGCGGCGCCGCCGAGGATCACCGGGTACTTCGCCGACAGGCCGCGCTGGTTGAGCTCCTCCAGGTTCTCCTTCATGATCACCGTGGACTTCACCAGCAGCCCGGACATGCCGATCACGTCGGCGCGGTTTTCCTGGGCGGCCTCCAGGATCGAGGAGACCGGCTGCTTGATGCCGAGGTTGACCACGTTGTAGCCGTTGTTCGACAGGATGATGTCGACCAGGTTCTTGCCGATGTCGTGCACGTCGCCCCGGACGGTGGCCAGCACAATCGTGCCCTTGCCCGCGTCCTCGCCGTCGGCGACCTTCTCCATGTGCGGTTCCAGGTACGCGACCGCGGTCTTCATCACCTCGGCGGACTGGAGCACGAACGGCAGCTGCATCTGGCCGGAGCCGAACAGCTCGCCGACCACCTTCATGCCCGCCAGCAGCGTGTCGTTGACGATGTCGAGGGCGGAGCGCTCGGCCAGCGCCTCGTCCAGGTCCGCGGACAGGCCGTTCTTCTCGCCGTCGATGATCCGGCGCTGCAACCGCTCGTCCAGCGGCAGCGCCATCAACTCCTCGGCGCGGCCGGCCTTCAGCGACTTGGAGTCGACGCCCTCGAACAGCTCCATCAGCTTCTGCAGCGGGTCGTACCCCTCGGCGCGCTTGTCGTAGACCAGGTCGTACGCGGCCTGGCGCTGCTCCTCGGGGATGCGGGCGATCGGCAGGATCTTGGCGGCGTGCACGATCGCGGAGTCCAGGCCGGCCTTGACGCACTCGTCGAGGAAGACCGAGTTGAGCGCGGTGCGGGCGGCCGGGTTGAGACCGAAGGAGATGTTCGACAGGCCCAGCGTGGTCTGCACGTCGGGGTGGCGGCGCTTGAGTTCGCGGATCGCCCCGATGGTGGCGATGCCGTCCTTGCGGGACTCCTCCTGACCGGTGCAGATGGTGAAGGTCAGGCAGTCGATAAGGATGTCGGACTCGTGGATGCCCCAGTTGCCGGTGAGGTCGGCGATCAGCCGCTCGGCGATCTCGACCTTCTTCTCGACGGTACGCGCCTGCCCCTCCTCGTCGATGGTCAGCGCGATCAGGGCGGCGCCGTGCTCGGCGGCCAGCGCGGTGACGCGGGCGAAGCGGGACTCGGGGCCGTCACCGTCCTCGTAGTTGACGGAGTTGAGCACCGCGCGGCCGCCGAGCTTCTCCAGCCCGGCCCGCAGCACGTCCACCTCGGTGGAGTCCAGCACGATCGGCAGGGTGGAGGCGGTGGCGAACCGGCCGGCGATCTCGGCCATGTCGGCGACGCCGTCGCGGCCGACGTAGTCCACGCAGACGTCGAGCAGGTGGGCGCCCTCGCGGATCTGGTCGCGGGCCATCTCCACGCAGTCCTCCCAGCGGCCCTCCAGCATCGCCTCGCGGAACTTCTTCGAGCCGTTGGCGTTGGTCCGCTCGCCGATCGCCAGGTACGAGGTGTCCTGGCGGAACGGCACGGTCTGGTAGAGGGAGGAGGCACCCGGCTCGGGACGCGGGTCGCGCGGCGCGATGTCGTGGCCGCCGATCCGGTCCACCAACTGGCGCAGGTGCTCGGGGGTGGTGCCGCAGCAGCCGCCGACCAGGGACAGGCCGTACTCCCGGGCGAACGTCTCGTGCGCGTCGGCGAGTTCGGACGGGGACAGCGGGTAGTGCGCGCCGTCCTTGGTCAGCACCGGGAGCCCTGCGTTGGGCATGCAGGTCAGCGGGATGCGGGAGTGGCGGGCGAGGTAGCGCAGGTGCTCGCTCATCTCGGCCGGGCCGGTGGAGCAGTTCAGGCCGATCAGGTCGATGCCGAGCGGTTCGAGCGCGGTCAGGGCGGCGCCGATCTCGGAGCCGAGCAGCATGGTGCCGGTGGTCTCCACGGCCACCGAGCAGATCAGCGGGACGTTCGCGCCGGCGGCGGCCATCGCGCGGCGCGAGCCGACCAGTGCGGCCTTGACCTGGAGCAGGTCCTGCATGGTCTCCACGACCAGGGCGTCGGCGCCGCCGGCGATCAGCCCGGCCGCGTTGGCCTGGTAGCCGTCGCGCAGGGTGGCGTAGTCGGTGTGGCCGAGGGTGGGCAGCTTGGTGCCGGGGCCGATCGAGCCGAGCACGAAGCGGCGGCGGCCGTCGGCGGCGAACCCGTCGGCGACCTCGCGGGCCAGCCGGGCGCCGGCCTCGGACAGCTCCTCGATCCGCTCGGGGATGTCGTACTCGGTCATCGCCGAGTGGTTGGCGCCGAAGGTGTTGGTCTCGACGCAGTCGACGCCGGCCTGGAAGTACGCCTCGTGGACGGAGCGGACGATGTCCGGGCGGGTGACGTTGAGGATCTCGTTGCAGCCCTCGAGCTGCTGGAAGTCGTCCAGCGTCGGGTCCTGCGCCTGGAGCATGGTGCCCATCGCGCCGTCGGCGACGACGATGCGGGAGGCCAGCGCGTCGCGGAACGCGGTGACCCGGGCCGCGTCGTACGCGGACGGGGCGTGACTGGACGAGGGGGACGGCATGGCCATGGACTGCTCCCTGAAGTGCGACGGCTGTCGGCTATGCGCTGCCGCGCCCAAAGACGCGGCACACACTCCGCCAGGGTAGCGGGCGCGGCCGGAAGGGCTCGGACGATTCCAGGTGGCGGACGGGTGGCCCCGGTGGGGTGTGGGCGCCGCTCTGCCATGATGAAGAATGATGAAGGTCGACATTGTCGACCCGGAGCATCATCGACCGTACCGTCCCCGGCCGCGCAGGCCGGCAACCCGTATCGGTCGGCGACCCGCACCGTCCCGTACTTCTTGGAGCGCCCGCCATGCCAGGTCCCATCCAGTCGCTGGAACGCGCCGCGGCGATCCTGCGGCTGCTGGCGGGCGGCGAGCGGCGGCTGGGGCTGTCGGACGTGGCGTCCTCGCTCGGCCTGGCCAAGGGCACCGCGCACGGCATCCTGCGCACCCTCCAGCAGGAGGGCTTCGTCGAGCAGGAGCCGGTGTCGGGGAAGTACCAGCTCGGCGCGGAGCTGCTGCGGCTGGGCAACAGCTTCCTCGACGTGCACGAGTTGCGGGCCCGCGCCCTGGTGTGGACCGACGACCTGGCCAGGTCGAGCGGCGAGGCCGCGTACCTGGGGGTGCTGCACCAGCAGGGCGTGCTGATCGTGCACCACGTCTTCCGGCCGGACGACAGCCGCCAGGTGCTGGAGGTCGGCGCCATGCAGCCGCTGCACAGCACCGCGCTCGGCAAGGTGCTGGCGGCGTACGACCCGGTCGCGCACAGCGAGGCGGCCGAGGGCGAGCGGGCCGCGCTGACCGGGCGCACGGTGACGTCCGCCGCGGACTTCGAGGCGGTGCTCGACCTGACCCGGGCCCGGGGGTGGGCCGCGGACCTGGAGGAGACCTGGGAGGGCGTGGCGTCGGTCGCCGCGCCCGTGCACGACCGGCGGCGGATGCCGGTGGGCGCGGTGGGCATCACCGGCGCGGTGGAACGGGTCTGCGACGAGAACGGCATCAGGCCGCAGCTGATCGCGGCGGTACGGGACTGCGCGCGGGCGGTCTCCCGCGACCTGGGCGCGGGGCGGTTCTGAGCGGGTGCCTCCGGCGGTTGCGCGGGGCGGTTCTGAGCGGGTGC
>NZ_JACEGK010000083.1:0-19160 GCF_056859195.1 Streptomyces sp. NH27 | reverse complement strand
GGTATGTACACGAGGTGGCAGGTGGCGCCGGCGGACCTCGCCAGCCAGCGGATCGCGGACCTCTCGTCGCGCGACCAGCAGCCGAAGTCCAGGATCACGTCGGTGCCCAGCCGCAGGGCCTGGAGGGCGAGGGAGAGCAGCCGTCCCTCCAGGACGTCGCGCTTCCCGTCCGCGTCGGACTCGCCGAAGAGCGGAATCATCCACTCGTCGGGCGTCAGACGCAGCGCGCTGTGTTCCTCGGCCAGTTGCCGGGCCCTGGTGGTCTTGCCGGCCCCCGGCAGTCCGACGGTCAGAAACAACGTGGTCACCCCCGGATCGTTCACGGAGCGCGTGCGGAGCACAACCGCTTTCTCCGCGCGCGCGGGTCAGACGCGCCGAGGTTGGCCGGAAGGGGGCGGAGCGGCGGGGAGGAAACGGGAGAGCGGGGGCGGTCGTGGCGGGCCGCCGCGGGCGGCGCCGGGCGCAGCAGCCGGGCTCGGGCCGAGGCCACGCGAGGCATCCACTAAGATATCTTTAGCTCGCAGGGCGAATCGGTCCGGCGAACCGCGGCACCGCAAAGACCGCGGCGCCACCGCAACGCAGCACGCAGCCCGCAGAAGGAGAAACGATGTCGAAGCTCGGGATCATTGTGGCGAGCACCAGGCCGGGACGGCTGGGTCTGCCGATCGCCCAGTGGTTCGAGGGGGAGGCGCGCACGCACGGCGGCTTCGACGAGATCGACCTGATCGACCTCGCCGAGGTCGCGCTGCCCTTCATGAACGAGCCGGACCACCCGCGACTCGGCCGGTACACCCACCAGCACACCCGCGACTGGAGCGCCCGGATCGCCGGCGTGGACGCGCTGGTGTTCGTGATGCCGGAGTACAACTACGGCTACAACGCCGAGCTGAAGAACGCCATCGACTACCTGCACAACGAGTGGCTCTACAAGCCGGTCGGCTTCGTCAGCTACGGCGGGGTCTCCGCGGGTGCCCGCGCGGTGCAGATGATCAAGCAGGTCGTGACGACCCTGAAGATGACGCCGGTCTTCGAGGGCGTCAGCATCCCCTTCGTCCGGCAGTTCATCGACGAGGAGTCGAAGGTGCAGCCGAACGAGGTGATGATCGCGGCGGCCAAGGCGATGCTGGGCGAACTGGTCAGGATCGAGGCGGCGCTGCGCCCGCTGCGGCCCGTTCTGGCAGAATCGCAGCCGGGCGCGTAACACCGTACCGACACCACCGCGCGCGGGCCGCCCGCCCGCGGCGCGCACTACGGAGACGGGGGTCCCCGATGCCGTCCCAGGACGCAGCCGCACCCGCACCCGCGGCCGCGATCGAGATCCACCAGGTGTGCGAGCGGTTCCACGCTGCCATCGAGCTGATCGGGGGCCGGTGGACCGGCGCCATCCTGCGCGCCGTGTTCACCGGCCAGCACCGCTTCGCGCACATCCGGGCCGCCATCCCGGGGCTGAGCGACACCATGCTCGCCCAGCGGCTGCGCACCCTGGAGGAGCACGGCGTGCTCGAACGCCGGGCCGGGACGAGCGGCCCGGCCCCGGCCGAGTACCACCTCACCGACAAGGGCCGGGAGTTGGAGCCGGTCCTGGCGGCGGTCATCGCCTGGTCGCACCGCTGGATTCCACTCCCGCCGGCTCCCGACTCGCCGTCCGCACAGGACCGTTCGGTCGCGCCGGACTCTTCGCCCGCGCCGGATCCTTCGGCCGCGCAGGTTCCGTCGGCCGCGAACTGACCCCGCCCCCTGCGGCGGCCGCTACGACATGATCAGACTCATGCCGGTGCCGACGGTCTCTCCGACGTGTCGAGGCGCCATGGTGACTTCGGTCACCACTTCGGCCGCGTTGCTGCCGTATCGCCGTGTTTTGCTACGGTTGAAGTGATCGCCCCGACGAGCGCACCGTACCGGGACCCTTGCAAAGACGGTGCACCCCCGTAATCACCAACCCGCGGAGGTGCCGTCATGGCATGGGTCCTGATCATTGTCGCCGGGCTGCTCGAGGTCGCCTGGTCTATCGGTATGAAGTACACCGACGGTTTCACCCGGCTCGGGCCGAGCCTGCTCACCGGGGCCGGCATCGTGGCGAGCATGCTGCTGCTCTCGCAGGCGGCGAAGACCCTGCCGATCGGCACCGCGTACGGCGTGTGGGTCGGTATCGGCGCGGCCGGCGCCGCGGTGGTCGGCATGCTGCTGCTCGGCGAGCCCGTCTCGGCCGCGCGGATCTTCTTCGTCTGCCTGCTGGTCGCGGCGGTGGTGGGGCTGAAGGCCACTTCGGGCCACTGACCGGGCGCCCTCCGTCACCTCGGCGAACATCGTTGCAGCCCAGCAGTTCGGTGCCCTGCCGGGTGGCCTGGGCGAGGTCAGTGGGCGTTGACGTTCGCGGCGCCCCGGATCATCGGCGCGAACTCGGTGCCGGCCGGGCCCGTCGCGGCACCGGGGGTGGTGCTCCAGTCGTAGTACCAGCCGGCACCGACGTCGGTGAGCGCCTGCCATGCCTGTTCCCGCCCGTTTCCCGGGTGAAGCACCGCTCCGTGCCACAGGAGCTCCGAGGTCGTCGCGCGAGCCGGATTTGCTCAAGGCTCTTGATAAGTTAGCTTGAGTATATGGCCGACGATCTGGACCCCGGCGAGGTCGCCGCAGCCCTGCTGGCAAGTTTCAGCGTGCTGCTGCGACGGGTCCGGCAGGTGCCCGCCCGGGGTGAGCTGACGATGCCCGAGCGCAGCGCGCTGTCCGACCTGGAGCGCTCGGGCCCCACCACCTCCTCTGCGCTCGCCCGGGAGATGCAGATCACCGCCCAGGCAATGGGGGCGACGATCGGCGCGCTGCACACCCGTGGTCTGGTCGAACGCCGCCCGGACCCGAACGACGGCAGGCGCGCGGTGCTGACGGTCACCGACGCCGGCCGGCAGGCGCTGAAGGACAAGCGCGACGCGCGGACCGAACTCATCGCCCAGGCCCTGACCAGCGGCATGTTCACCCCCGCGGAGTTGGATCAACTCGCCGCGGCCGCCGCGCTGCTGGAGCGGCTGGCCCGGAACATCTGATGCCGACGGAAACGCGCCAGCACGCCTCGTTACCGGGCAGACCTTGCCGGTCGCGGCACTGGCCGACCCACACAGGAGAGACAGTGATGGCACGGACAACGCACGACCCCACGTCCGCACCGGTCGGGAGCGACCCGCGGAAGGGCATCGGCCCGGACGAGACCGGCCACCCGATCACCAGATCCGCCGCCGCCACCGTCATAGCCGCCGGGACCGTCGACATGATCGGGGCAGCACGATGACACTGCTCGGTCGGCTCCTGAACAACCGCAGGTCAGGGGACACCCACCTGGCGTGGAATCTGCCCAACCTGCACGGGCCCGAAGCGCTGACCCTCACCAGCCGGAACTTCGGCGACGGTGACGCGATACCGCTGGAGCAGTGCGCGAAGACCATCGGCGGCGACGACCGGTCCCCCCACCTGGCCTGGACTTCGCCGCCGCCCGGCACCGCCCAACTCCTCCTGGTCGTCGAGGACATCGACGTCCCCATGTCCAAGCCCGCCGTGCACTGCCTCGCGCTCGTCGACCCGGCGTCCGGGCAGCTGGACCCCGGCGCCCTCGACGCACGGCAACCGGCCGCCGGGGTGCAGGTGTTGCGCTCCACCGTCGGGCGCGGGTACCACGGCCCCGCGCCCATCAAGGGCCACGGGCCGCACCGCTACGTCTTCCAGCTGTTCGCCCTCTCCGCTCCCGTCGGCAGCGCCCCCGGCGCGACGTCACTGCGGCGGGTACGGCCCCGCGCCTTCCTGCCCACGATCACCGCATCCGTCCTCGACCGCGGCCGACTGACCGGCGTCCACGAGCGCTGACGCCCTGACGCCCTGATGCCTGAACCCCGGCTCCCCGGCTCCCCGGCTCCCGTGTGAGCGGAACGTGCGGCGGGCCGCAACAGCTGCCCGCCGCACGGCGTTTCGCCGGCCGGACCGGAGCACCCTGACGGAGCATCTTCACCGCGCCCCTCGACGGAGCTCCGGTCCGCTCAGGTGGTCCAGATCTGGAACTCCGCGATCTGCCCCGCGGGCCAGCCGGTGTTGGCGGTGATGTTCAGACGGAAGTAGCGCTGGGTGGTGGCCGGGAAGGCGATCGTGACGGTGTTGCCGGTCGCCGGGTCGAAGGTGTACCCCGCCGAGGACTTGACGGTGCTGAAGGTCGTGCCGTCGGCGCTGCCCAGTACGGACAGGGTCTCGGTCCGCGCGCCCCAACTCGCAGGCAGTCGCAGCACGATCCTGGACGCGCTGTGCGCTGCGCCGAGGTCGGTCTGGAGCCACTGCGGGAGCGCGTTGTCGGTGCTCTCCCAGTAGGTGTTCTGCGAGCCGTCGGTCGCGTTCGACGAGCCGTAGACATCGGTGTGGCTCGACTCGCTCGTCGGCCGGTTCGCGGCAAGATCGACGCCGGCGGTGCTGTCCGCGGTGAAGGTGAGGAAGTTGACGTTCCAGCCGCCGCTGTCCTGGTTCAGCGTGAGCACCTGGCGGCCCGCGGGCAGCGTGACCTTGGTGTTCACGGTGGCCCAGTCCTGCCAGTCCCCGGTGGCGGGCAGGTCGACGGCGCCGCTGAGGTTGGCGCCCGCCGCGTCGGACAGGTGCAGCGCGCCGGGCACCGCCGCGGGGGACGCCACCCGCACGCCGACCGTGTACGTCCCGGCCGTGGCCACGTCGACGGTGTAGCGGAACCACTGCCCGCTGTCGCTCCAACCGAGGTCGTAGCCCCCGCCGGTATCCGAGGTGGACTCCAGATTCACGCCGTCCGCACGGTAGTTGTCGGCGTTGCCGTTGACGCTGGTGACGTTGTACGCCACGCCCTGGCCGCCGGTGTCGTAGTTCTCCGCCTCGACGGTGCCGGGGACGGCCGCGGCGGTGCCGCCGAACGGGCCCTCGGGCGCGGAGGGTTCCCAGTTGTTGCCGCTCAAGGTGGCGGTGAAGCCACTGGAGTTGTCGACGTAGGCCGTGGCTCCGGTGTGCAGCCCGGTGACGGTGTTGCCGGTGATGGTCGCGGAGCCGGTCGGCGCGGGGTAGAACGGCGGCGAGATCGCGACGCCGTTGCGGCCGGGGTCGGTGACGGTGTTGTTCTGTAGCAGGGAGTTGGTCGAGGTGGAGAAGCCGATCCCGTCGTAGAGCGAGTCGGCGACCGTGTTGCCGGTGGCGGTCACGTCGTCGACGACGCCGACGTTCTGCCCGTCGCCGCCGTCGCCGATGTGAAAGGCGGGCTGGCCCTGGCTGTAGGCGTTGCCGCCGGAGCGGACGACGGTGTTGCCGGAGATCGTCGCGGACAGCAGGTCGCTGCCGTTGACGCCGAACCGCCCTGCGCCCAGGCCGATGTAGCGGGCGGTGTCGCTGATGTAGTTGCCGGTGACGTGGTGGCCGCTGCCCCCGTAGATCCCGATGCCCTTGCCGCCCCATGGCGCGATCGAGGTGTTGTTGCTGACGGTGATGTTCGTCATCGGGTTGTAGAACGTCTGGGAGCCGTCGCTGTTGGTGTTGTAGTGCACCGAGTTGATGGCGATCGCGTCGTCCCCGGTGCCGCGGACGAAGTTGTTGGTGACGGTCAGGTTGTTGCCGGTGTCGGCGTTGAGCGAGACGTTGTTGACGTTGATGCCGTCCGCCCAGACCGACGTCAGCCGGCTGTTGCGGACGGTGCCGCCGGTGCCCGATGCCCAGAAGCCGGACATGGTGTGCTGGGTCCAGATGCCGTCCGCGACCCAGTTGGTGCCAGTGGTGTCCATGGCGCCGCCGTCACCGCCGACGGTGCCGCGGCTGACGGCGTTGGCGTC
This sequence comes from Streptomyces sp. NH27, assembly GCF_056859195.1. Taxonomy (NCBI): domain Bacteria; kingdom Bacillati; phylum Actinomycetota; class Actinomycetes; order Kitasatosporales; family Streptomycetaceae; genus Streptomyces; species Streptomyces sp. NH27. Next base: position 13,353 of record NZ_JACEGK010000083.1, on the reverse strand, counting down.
GATGTGGAAGTTCTGCACGGTGCAGGACGTCACGTCGAACAGCGCTGCCAGCGGGGTGCTGTTGGGGATCGGCACGTCGCGGTAGATCGTGCTGTACCACAGGCCCGCGCCCGCGATGGTGATGCCCTGCGCGGTCAGGCCGGTGGTGCCCTTGACGTAGAAGGTGCCCTGCGGAATCCAGAGGATCTTGCCCTGTGACTGGGCCTGGGCGATGCAGCTTTGGATCGCGGCCCTGCTGTCCACCGCCTGGCCGTCGGCCGCGCCGTTGGTCGGGGTGTCGTCCGAGATCGCGCCGCAGCTGGTGATCGAGATCGAGTTGGCCGGCTGGGCGAGCGGCGCCGGCGGGTTCTCCACGTCGACGGAGTCCACGTCGTAGGAGGACGCGCTGTTGGCGGCGTCCTTCTGGAGCGAGAAGGTGGCTCCGGCCGGGATCGGCGTGCCGGTGACGAAGGTGTGCGACTCGTCCCAGAAGACCCTGGGGTCGCCGTCGGACGGGTTCTGGTTGTCGCTGGTGTTGTAGTTGTTGTTGCCCTCATACACCCAGCTCTGCTTGGAGTTGAGGTCGAGCGCCTGCCGGAACACCCCGTTGACGTACAGGTCCAGCGTCGCGGTCTGCCCGCCGCCGGACGCCGAATCGGGGATGCCGGCACGGACGTTGAGGAAGCCGATGGGCGCGCCGGTGCTGTTCGTCCACTGCACGGAGTTGCCGGTGCCGCCCAGATGCACGTAGGCGTGGCCGGACGCTTCGAGGGCGGCGCTCGAGTACTGCGTCGTCGGCGCCGACGTCAATGAGGTGACCGTGGCGCCGCCGCCCGTCGTGCCGGACTCGGCCTCGTAGGTCCTGAACGCGGTTGTCGCGCCCGCCGCGGCGGTGGCGGCCGGCGCGTGGGAAGCGGAGCGGGCGGCGGGATGAGCGGCGGAGTGCGAGGTGCTGTGCGAGGCGGAGCGGGAAGCGGCGTGGGAAGCGGCGGCCGCCGGCACGGCGGACAGGCACAGCGCGCCGGTCGCCACGAGGGCGGTCGCCGCCAAGTTGCGCCCGGCGCGGCCGACGCCACGCGGAGGTCTGGGGATCGCCCGCATCTGAAGCTCCTTCAGTAACAGGGGAAATCGGCGCCCCGACCGTACAGATCCGTCCCATGGCCCGCAAGGTTCCGAGCAGGAAAAGAAAAATCGCGGCACAATAATGGAAGATCCCTTCCTGCCCGGGGATCGCCGGGCGCCGCCGGGAACGTCCCGGTCGGGCGCCGTCTCCCGATCCGGGTGCCCTTCACCCCATCCGCTCCGGCGCGCGCAAGCCGCACACGCGCCGCGACCGGGCCCGGTGAGCGCCTGGATCGAGGTCGAACGCCGGCATGGCCGGGGTGTGTTGAAGGACAGCGGCCGGCCCGGCTGACCGCGCCCGGCCCGGCCGCCGGCACCCTTCTGGCCTCGAATTTTAGTTTATTAGTAATAATCGTTGACACGCTCCGGCGCTCCCCCGCACAGTCTTCGCGTGGCGGGGCGCCTCCGAGTGCTCGGGTGGCACCGCCCCGCGACCTTCGCGTATCCCCGACTTCTCGGAGAATCAAGTGACTTCGCATCACGCAGGGCTCGCACGTGTGCGGCGGGCGGCGCTCGCCGCGGGCGCCGCCACGCTGCTGGCGGTGGCGACGCCGGGCGTCGCGCACGCCCGCAGCGTCGGCCCGCACAGCGGCCCGACGCCGAACGGCACCGTGCACGCGACCCCTGCCGGCAACACCGGGCACGGCACAGGCCCCGGAAGCGGCACCGGCGCCGGATACGACAGTGGTCTCGCGCCGACGCCCTACATGGGCTGGAACACCTACTACGGCCTGGGCGCGCCGACCGAGGCGCAGGTCAGGAGCGTTGCCGACCACCTGATCAGCAGCGGACTGCGCCGCAGCGGCTACGACATCGTGTGGCTGGACGGCGGCTGGCAGGCGGACAACCCCCGTGACGCGCAAGGGAATCTGACGGTCAATCCCGAGCGCTTCCCCGACGGCATACCGTCGTTGGTGAACTACCTGCACGCGCGCGGCCTGAAGGCCGGCATCTACACCGACGCCGGCGACTACGACCCGGCCAGTTGCGGGCTGGGCAGCCGGGGCCACTACCAGCAGGACGCCGACCTCTTCGCGAGCTGGAAGATCGACGCGATCAAGGTCGACTTCCTGTGCGGGATCGGTGAGAAGCTGACACCCGGCCCGGCGTTCCAGCAGTTCAGCGACGCGGTGGCCAAGTCGGGCCGCGCCATGCTGCTCAACCTGTGCAACCCGCTCACCGACGACTGGGGCGTGCCGCACGACCCCGACCAGGACGCGCACAACACGTACGTCTACGGGCCGACCACCGCGGACTCCTGGCGCACCGGCACCGACATCGCGTGGGGCACGCCGACCGCGGGCGAGTTCCCCAACGTGCTGCGGAACATGGACGCCAACGCCGCGCACCCCGAGGCGCAGGGCCCCGGCCACTGGAACGACCCGGACTACCTGATCCCGATGCGCCCCATGTCGGACGGGTCGTACGAGATGAGCCAGGAGGAGTCCACCACGCAGCTGGTGATGTGGGCCGAGATGGCCTCGCCGCTGGTGATCGGCTCCGACCCGCGCACGTTGACCAAGTCAATGCTCGCCACGCTGGAGAACCCGGAGATCCTGGCGGTGGACCAGGACCCGCTGGGCATCCAGGGCGTGCGGATCGCCGGCGACGCCACCGGCGACACCTACAGCAAGGTGCTCCAGGGCTCGGGGCGCCGGGCGGTGGTGCTGCTCAACCGCTCCGACCAGCCGGTGCAGCGCACCGTCGACTTCGCCCGCGCCGGGCTGACCGGCAAGGTCGCCGTCCGCGACCTGCGGGCCCGGGCCGACCGTGGCGCGCACCAGGGCTCGTACACCGTGACCGTGCCCGCGCACGGCACCGCCTTCCTCGGCCTGTCCGGCACCGACGACGCGCCGGGCGTGAGGCTCGGCGCTGCCGCCTCGACCGCCGACCCGGCGCTGGTGCGGGACGGCGCCGCGCTGACCGCGTTCACGCGCGGGCGGGACGGCGCGCTGGAGATGCGGACCGGGCGGGACGGGCGGTGGTCCGGGCGGGCCACCGCACTCGGCGGGCCGACCGGCGGCAGGTTCACCGGTCAGCCCGCGGCGTACGGCTCGGCCGGCGGCCGGATCGACGTGTTCGTGCGCGGCACCGACGGCCGCGCCTACCTGCGGACGTACGACCGCGGCCGGTGGGGGAGCTGGCAGGGCCTCGGTGGTAGCCTCGCCGACGCGCCCACGGTGGCGTACACCGGCCCGGGTGACTGGACGCTTTTCGGCACCGGGGCCGACGGTACCGTCACCAGCCGTGGTGCGGCGGGCGGCTGGACCTCGATCGGCGCTCCGGACGGCCTGGCGCTCACCGGCCGCCCGTCCGCGGTGACCGACGCGGCGGGCCGCGTCCACGTGGCGGTGCGCACGGCCGACGACGCGGTGTGGACCCGGGTGCGGGAGGCGTCGGGCGGCTGGTCGGCGTGGTCGTCGCTGGGCGGCACGGTCAGCGGCAGCCCGACCCTGGTCACGACCGGCGGCAGCGTCCAACTCCTCGTCCGCGCCTCGGACTACACGCTGTGGCAGCGGACCTACGACGCGGCCGGCGGCAGTTGGGGCGGCTGGATCGCGCAGCCGGCCTTCGCGAGCAACAGCTTCGACGGGGCGCTGGGCGCCGTCGCGGGCCCGGACGGCGGCGCTCTCGCGGCCTTCCGCGGGGTCGACGGCGCGGTGTGGCAAGGTTCGCTCAGCACTCTTACTCAATAAATTACGAATTAATCTTGACGCCATCGCGGCGTCCCGACAGTCTGTACGAGCCGAACGAGAGCTCCGCCGTCAGGGGGCGGGGCTCCGTCCGGCGTGGGCGCAAAGGGAGTCCCATGAACACCTCACCAACCAGCCGCCGTAGCTTCCTCGCCGGAGCCGGCGCACTCGGTGCCGTCGGCGCCGCGTCGATGCTGACCGGCTGCGTCTCCTCCGGGTCCTCCGGTGGCAGCAGCAGCCAGTCCAAGGGCGGCACCGTCAGCTTCCAGTCCAACCTGTCCTCGCCGCAGGCCAAGTCCGCGATGCAGGACCTGGTGGCGGCATTCAACAAGCGCGGCGGCGCCAAGGCGAACCTGAACACGGTCGCCTCGGAGACCTTCCGCACCCAGCTCCCCACCTACCTCACCTCCGGCAACCCGCCGGACCTGCTGACCTGGTACCCCGGCTCGGTCGCGAACGCGTACGCCGAGAAGGGCCTGCTGCTGGATGTGGACGACATCTGGACCGGGTCCGAACTGTCCGGCTACTCCGACGCCCTGAAGAAGCTGTGCACCGACTCGCAGGGCAAGAAGGTCTTCGTGCCGGCCAGTTACTACTGGTGGGGCGTGTTCTACAAGAAGTCCAACTTCCGCAAGTGGGGCGTGACCGAGCCCAAGACCTGGGACGAGTTCCTGGTGCTGTGCGAGAAGCTGAAGTCCAAGGGCGTCGCCCCGATCGGCCTGGGCGCCGGCGCCGACACCGCCTGGGTCGCCTCCGCGTGGTTCGACTACCTGAACATCCGGATCAACGGCGCCGCGTACCACCGCGAACTCCTCGCCGGAAAGCACCGGTTCGACGACCCGCAGGTCCACAAGGTCTTCGACAAGTGGGCCCAGATACTGCCCTACTTCGACCCCAACGGCACCGCGCTGTCCTTCCAGGACGCCACCACCGCGATGCTCAACAACCGCACCGGCATGATGCTGATCGGCACCTTCTTCGCCGACGCGGCCCCCAAGGACCAGCTCGACGACATCGACTTCTTCCGGTTCCCGATCATCGACCCGAAGATGCCGCTGGTCGAAGAGGGTCCCACCGACGGCTACTTCGCCAGCGCGCACACCCACCACCAGGCCGAGGTCAAGGAACTGATGCGCTACCTGGCCACCGCCGAGGCGCAGGAGATCTACCTCAAGGGCTCGTCCGGCACCTCCATCCCGACCAACCCCACGGCCAAGGACGCCGGCACCGCGCTGGTGAAGAAGGGCCGGGCGATGATCGAGAGCGCCTCGGACGTCACGCAGTTCTTCAACCGCGACTCAAGCGACGCGCTCCAGCCCACCGCGGACACCGCGTTGACGAAGTTCCTCGCCAAGCCCAAGCAGATCAACTCGATCCTCACCGACTGGCAGCGCGACGCGCAGAAGATCTGGAGCCAGTGACATGGCGGTACTGACCCCTGCCCGGGGCAGGAAGGGGGGTGCCGACGCGGGCGGGGGACTCCGCAAGGTCCTCCGCGGGGGCCGGCGCCGCACCTCCACCCGGGTGCCGCCCGTGGTGCTCGCTTTCGTGCTGATCCCGCTGCTCGCCGAGGGCTTCTGGGTGTTCTGGCCGGCCCTCCAGGGCTTCTGGCTCTCGCTCACCAAGTGGGACGGCGTCTCCCCGCCGCAGTTCATCGGCCTGGACAACTACCGGGAGATGATCCACGACACCGTCTTCCACACCGCGTTGCTGGACACCGTGCTGTGGCTGGCACTGTTCGGCGGGCTGTCGGCGATCCTCGGTCTCGGCGCGGCGCTGCTGCTCCAGCAGGAGCGCCGCGGGGTCGGGTTCTACCGCGCCGCGCTCTTCCTGCCGGTGGTCTTCTCGCTCACCGCCACCGCACTGGTGTGGCAGGCGATGTACCAGCCGGACGGCCTGGTCGACAAGACCATGTCGGGCCTGGGCCTGGGCGCCCTCACCCACCCCTGGCTCGCCGACCAGGACACCGCCCTGTACGCGGTGATCGTGCCCGCGCTGTGGCGCCAGATCGGCTACGTCATGGTGCTCTACCTCGCCGGCCTCAAGGGCATCGACCCGGCCCTGTACGAGGCCGCGAAGGTGGACGGCGCGACCCGCTGGCAGCAGTTCCGGCACATCACGATGCCGCAGCTCAGCAGCGTCAACGCGGTCGTGCTGTCGGTGATCATCATCGACTCGCTGCGCTCCTTCGACGTCGTGTGGGCACTGACCCGCGGCGGCCCGTACCACTCCTCCGAACTGCTCAGCACCTACATGTACTCCACGGCCTTCCAGTCCCTGCGGCTCGGCTACGGCTCCGCGCTGGCCGTGGTGATCTTCCTGCTGGCCTTCGGGGTCATCGCGTCCTATCTGATCCGGGCGTTCAAGGAGGCCGACTGATGGCATCGTCCACCGCGCCCACCAAGGCGCCCGCCGCGCCCACCAAGGCCCCCGCGCCCACCGATTCGCGGCACGCCCGCCGCCGCAAGATGTGGGGCACCGTCGCCTTCCACGGCAGCGCCTCGTTGCTGTCCGTGCTGTGGCTGGTGCCGATCGTCGTCGTCCTGATCACCGCCACCCGGTCCTTCGACGACATCGCCTCCCACGGCCTGGGCAGCATGCCGCACTCCTTCACCCTCGGCGGCTTCCGCTCGGCATGGACCGACGGCGGCCAGGAACAGGCCCTGATCAACAGCCTGCTGGTCACCATTCCCACGGTGCTGCTCTCGCTGCTGCTCGCCTCCATGGCCGCCTTCGCGCTCAGCCGCTACGACGTCCCCTTCCGCCGCGCACTGCTGCTGCTCATGCTCAGCGGCAACCTGCTGCCCCCGCAGATCCTGCTCATCCCGGTCTCCAAGCTCAGCGAGAAGCTCGGCCTGTTCGACTCGCTGTACGCCCTGATCGGTGTGCAGGTCGGCTTCGGCGTCGGCTTCTACGTGTTCGTGCTGCACGGCTTCATGCGGTCCATCCCGGCCGAGATCCAGCAGGCCGCCGTCATCGACGGCGCCGGGCCCTGGCAGATCTACACCCGGATCATCCTGCCGCTGGCCCGGCCCGCGCTGGCCGCGCTCACCGCGCTGTCGTTCACCTGGATCTTCAACGACCTGCTGTGGGCGATCACCGTGCTGCGCAGCGGCAGCAAGATGCCGATCACCGCGTCCCTGCTGGGACTTCAGGGCCAGTATGTCTCGCAGTGGAACGTCATCGCGGCCGGATCGGTGATCGCCGCGGCCCCCACCGTGATCGTCTTCCTCCGCTTCCAGCGGCACTTCGTCGCCGGACTCAACCTCGGAGCCGTCAAGTGACCCAGCGCCCCGCCGACCCTTCGGCGTCCCGCCCGGCCCCCGGCAGCCAGTGGCTGCTGCGGACCGAGCACACCGTCTACGCCGTACGGCTCGAAGCCGGCGGACGATGGGCCGAGTTGGCCGCGTGGGGACCGCACGGCAGCGAGACCGGGCCGTCCGCGCTGGACTGGTCCCGCCGCACCCACTTCCTCACCCCCGCCGACGCCGCCCCGGCCGAGTACATCCCGTACGGCCTGCGCCCGTTCACCGGCGCCGACCTCACGGTGCGCCGGCCGGACGGCGAACGCGGCACCTGGTGGACCTGCACCGGCGTGGAACAGGACGAACACCGCTCGCTGCGGCTGGAGTTCACCGACGAGCAGACCGGACTGCGCGCCACGCTGCGGTACGACACGGTGCCCGGCGCCGACGTGCTGCTGCGGTCGGTCGAACTCGTCAACGAGGGCGGCGAGTTGCTGCACCTGGAGGACCTGGACTCCGCGGCCGTCAACGTGCCCGTCCAGGGCGGCGCCCGGCTCACCTACCTCGCCGGCCAGTGGTCGCAGGAGTTCACCCGGCATCAACTCGACCTGGTACGCGGCCGGTTCACGATCGGCTCCACCCAGGCCGTGCCCGGCCACGCCTACGCGCCGTGGCTCGCCGTGCAGGACGCCGCCACCCCCGACGGCGCGGACACCCCCACCTACGGTGTCGCGCTGCAGTGGCCGGGCAGCTGGCACATCACCGCCGACGCCGAACCCGGCGGAGCGGTCCGGGTACGGGCCGGGCGGGTGCCCCACGAGGGCGCCGTCGCGCTGCCGCCCGGCGCCACCCTGACCACCCCCGCGCTCGCCTGCGCGTTCAGCCCCGAGGGACTCGACGGCCTGGCCGCCGTCTGGCACCACTACGAGCGGCTCCTCACAGGCGACCGGATGGAGCGCACCCGCAAGGTGCTCTACAACTCCTGGGAGGCCACCGGCTTCGACGTCGAAGCGCCCGCGCAACTCGAACTCGCCGCCATCGCGGCCGAGTTGGGCGTCGAGCTGTTCGTGGTCGACGACGGCTGGTTCACCGGGCGGCACGACGAGAAGGGCGGGCTGGGGGACTGGCAGCCGGACCCGGCGGCATTCCCCAGCGGCACGGACGCCGGCACGGACGCTGGCACGAACCCGGACTCAGGCACCGACGGCTCCGCCGGTCTGGACGACTTCATCGCCCAAGTCCGCGCCCTCGGCATGGACTTCGGCCTGTGGGTCGAACCCGAGGCGATCAGCCCCGCCGCCCAGCTCTACGCCGACCACCCCGAGTGGGTGTACCGGATCGACGGCCGCCCGGCCACCCTGGTCCGCGAGCAACTCATCCTCGACCTCGGCCGCACGGACGTCCAGGACTTCGTGATCGCCACCCTCGACCGGCTGCTCACCGCCCACGACATCACCTACCTCAAGTGGGACATGAACCGGCCGCCCACCGAACGCGGCCGCCCCGGCGCCACCCCGCCCGGCGAACTCGACCTCGACGCCGCCCACGTGGCCGGCTACCTGCGGGTCCTGGACCACCTGCGCGCCCACCACCCGCACGTCACCGTCGAGGGCTGCGCGGGCGGCGGCGGCCGGATCGAGCACGCCACCCTGGCCCGTACCGACGTCGTGTGGCCCAGCGACAACACCGCGCCACTGGACCGGCTCGCCATCCAGCACGGCTACCTGCATGCCCACGCCCCGCACACCATGAGCTCCTGGGTCACCGACGCGCCCGGCGTCTTCGACCCCCGGCCGCGCTCGCTCGCCTTCCGCTTCGTGCTCGCGAGCGCGGGCGTCCTCGGCATCGGCGCCGACATCCGCGGCTGGAGCCCCGAGCAGCGCGCCGAGGCCGCCGGATGGGTGGCCCGCTACAAGGACGTGCGGGACGTGATCCACCACGGCAGGTCCCGGCTGATCGGCGGACCGGACGACGCGACCTGCGCGGTGCAGTACGACGCGCCCGACGGCGGCCGGGTGGTCGTCGCCGCCTGGAGCACCGGACGGCTCGACGGCGCCCCGCTGGTGCCCGGCCGCCCGTCCCGGGTCCGGTTGCGCGGCCTCGACCCCGTCGCCCGCTACCTCGACCAGGACACCGGCACCGCCTACAGCGGCGCCCATCTGCTGCACTCCGGGCTGCCGTTGAGCTGGAGCGCCGACCACGACGCCGAACTGGTCGTCCTGGTAACGACCTGGGGGTAATAGGGAGCGGGCTCGCGCCGCCCTGCGACTTCGCCTCCGGCGTTGTCGTCGGTCGACGAGTCCCCCACAGCCTGCGGCGTGGGTGGTACCCCCACCGCCTCGCCTCGCTCCTCCGCCTTGGATCCGAAGCCACATGACGCCACTCCCTGATCCACTCCCTATTACCCCCCAGGTCGTAAGGCAATGACCGCCCTCGACGACCCGACGTCACTAGAGTCGCCAAGGTCACCGAAGCCGGCCAGGCCGCGGCAGACCACCCGTCAGGCCCGCCGGACCCGCCAGGCCCGTCAGGAACCGCAACCCCAGGAGTCGACCCACCCCATGGACGCACCAACCCCCCGCTTCGCCGGTCAAGTGGCCGTCGTCACCGGGGCCGCCTCCGGAATCGGCGCCGCCACCGCGCGCCGGCTCGCCGCCGAGGGCGCCGCCGTGGTCCTCGCCGACATCGCCGAGGAAGCCGGTGCGGCCGTCGCCGCCGGCATCCGCGAGGAGGGCGGAAGAGCCGCGTTCACCGTCGCCGACGTCTCCTCCCCGGAGGCATGGCAGCAAGTGCTCGACCAGGCGCACACCTTCGGCCCGGTCGGGGTGCTCGTCTCCAACGCGTTCATGGTGGACGTCGCCCCCGCCCACGAGATGACCCTCGCCTCCTGGGAACGGCAGCTCGCGGTCAACCTCACCGGCGGCTTCCTCGGCTTCCGCACCCTCCTGCCCGACCTGCGCGAGCAGCGCGGCGCGGTCGTGCTCACCTCCTCCGTGCACGCCCACATGGGCATCCCCGGCCACCCCGCCTACGCGGCCGGCAAGGGCGCGCTGCTGTCGCTGTGCAGCCAACTCGCCGTCGAGTACGGGCCCGAGGTGCGGGTCAACACGGTCCTGCCGGGGCCGATCCTCACCGCCGCCTGGGACCGCGTCCCGCCGGAGGACCGCGAGCGCAGCGTCGCCGAGACCGCCGCCGGCCGGTTCGGCCGCCCGGAGGAGGTCGCCGCCGCGATCGCGTTCCTCGCCGCAGCGGAGGCGTCCTACATCACCGGCTCCAGTCTGGTCGTCGACGGCGGCTGGAGCGTCGTCAAGGCATCCGCGTGACCGCCGTGCGATCCGAACCGACCTTCCAGAAAGGCAGAGACTCATGACGCCATACGCGCGCCGCGGAGTGCACGGCCAGACCGTGGAGACCCTCGCGCGCCGGGTGCTCAGCGGCGAGATCCCGGAGGGCTCGACACTCGATCTCCGCGCGTTGCAGACCGAGTTGGACGTCAGCCTGACCGCACTGCGCGAGTCGCTGAAGGTGCTCGCCGCCAAGGGCATGGTCGACGCGCGGCAGAAGCGCGGCACTTTCGTACGGGCCCGCGCCGACTGGAACCTGCTCGACGCCGACGTGCTGCGCTGGCAGTTCGCCGAGGGCACCGCGGCCGGCACCGACACCGGCCTGCTGCGCAACCTCGGTGAGGTCCGCGCCATCGTCGAACCCGCCGCGGTCCGGCTTGCCGCGCTGCGCCGCACCGCCGACGACCTCACCGCCCTGGACGCGGCGCTGACCTCGATGGGCGAGTCCGGCGACGGTCCCGCGCACGCGGTCGGGGCCGACCTCGCCTTCCACCGCGCCCTGCTCGCCGCCACCCACAACGAACTGCTCGAACGCATGGAGATGGTGATCGAGTCCGGCCTCGCCCACCGCGACGAGATCGTGCACTCCTCGCCGCACGGCGAGGACCCCGTGCCCAGCCACCGCGCCGTGCTGGACGCCGTCCGCGACCAGGACCCGGACGCCGCCGAGCACGCCATGCGGGCGCTGCTGGAGCAGGCCGTCCGCGACCTGGACCTGGTGCACGGCTCGGGCGGGCAACAGCAGGACCCGCAGCGGGAGTTGCGGCCGGGGCCGGGCCCGGAGCGGCAGCCGCTGCCGCTGCCGCGGCAAGCAATGCAGGAAGCGCAGGGAACCCCGTCGGACACGCCGTCGGGACCACAGTCCGTTTCGGAGGACACGAAGTGAAGATCGTCCGCGTCGAGACCTTCCTCGTACCGCCGCGCTGGCTGTTCTGCCGGATCGAGACGGACGAGGGCGTCGTGGGCTGGGGCGAGCCCGTCGTGGAGGGCCGCGCGGAAGTCGTGCGGGCCGCCGTGGACGTGCTCGCCGAACAGCTGATCGGGCAGGACCCGCTGCGCATCCAGGACCACTGGCAGGTGCTCACCAAGGGCGGCTTCTACCGGGGCGGCCCGGTGCTGTCCAGCGCGGTGGCCGGCCTCGACCACGCGCTGTGGGACATCGCCGGGAAGGTGTACGGCGCGCCCGTGCACGCCCTGCTCGGCGGCGCCGTCCGCGACAAGGTGCGGGTCTACGCCTGGATCGGCGGCGACGAGCCCAGCCAGCTCACCGAGCAGGTCGCCGCGCAGATCGAGGCGGGCTTCACCGCGGTCAAGATGAACGGCGCCGGCCGCACCGACCCGATACCCAGCGCGGCGGCCACCGCCGCCGCCGTCGCGCGGGTGGCCGCCGTACGCGAAGTGCTCGGCCCGGACCGCGATGTGGCCGTCGACTTCCACGGCCGCTTCACCCCGGCCGGCGCCCGCCGGTTGCTGCACGAACTCGCCCCGCTGCACCCGCTGTTCGTGGAGGAACCGCTGCTGCCCGAGCTGGGGCACCTGCTCGCGCCGCTCGCCGCCGGCACCTCCGTGCCGCTCGCCACCGGCGAACGCCTCTACGGGCGGGCGGAGTTCCTGCCCGTGCTCGGCGCCGGGATCGCCGTCGCCCAGCCGGACCTGTCGCACGCCGGCGGCATCACCGAGGTCACCCGGATCGCCGCGCTCGCCGACACGTTCGGCGCGCAACTCGCCCCGCACTGCCCGCTCGGCCCGATCTCGCTCGCCGCCAGCCTCCAAGTCGCCTTCTGCACACCGAACTTCCTCATCCAGGAGCAGAGCCTCGGCATCCACTACAACAAGGAGGCCGACCTGCTGTCCTACCTGGTCGACACCACCCCCTTCCGGTTCGTCGACGGCCACGCGCACCGCACCACGCTGCCCGGACTCGGCATCGACGTCGACGAGGCCGCCGTCCGCGCCGCCGACCGGTCCGGCCACGCCTGGCGCAACCCGGTGTGGCGGCGGGCCGACGGCTCCTTCGCGGAGTGGTGAGCGACATGCCGCCCGACGTCACCGTCACCACCGACCCCGCGCACGGCGGCCGTTGGACCTCGCTGCGGTCCGGCGACCGGGAGTGGCTCTGGCACCGCGACGAGCCGCGCCGCCCCGGCGCCGCGCCCGGCGACCCGTTCGCCGACGCGGGCGGCGTCGAGGAGTGCGTGCCGACGGTGCGGGGCACCCCCGACCACGGCGACGCCTGGACCCGGCGGTGGACCGACGGCGGCGACGGCACGCACACCGTGCACTGCCCCGACTTCCGGCTCACCCGGCGCATCCGGCACCTGCCCGGCCGCGCCGTCGCCGACTACCGGCTCACCGCCGCCCCCGGCCACCGCTTCCTGTGGGCGGCCCACGCGCTGCTCGACGTCTCCCCGTCCGCCCGCCTCGACCTGCCCGGCGCCACCCCGGCACGGCTCTACGAGGACGGCGGCGCGGCGTGGACGCCGTTCGCGTGGCCGCACGCGCGGAGCACGGCCGCGGCGGCAGGGAACACCGGATCCATGACCGTCCCGGGTGGTGCCTCCGCCCGGGACATCCCCTTCGACCGGCTCGGCCCCGACGACGGCACCGCGTTCGGCGCGATCGCGCCCGCCGCACGGGCGGCCGTGCACGACGGCCCCGACACCCTGCGATTCGCGCTCGAAGCGGACGACGGCCAGCCGGTGTCCGTCGCCGTCTGGCGCAACCTGCACGGCGTCCCCGCCGGCGCGCCCTACCGCTCGATCGGGGTGGAGCCGATGCTCGGCCGCGTCTTCGACCTCGCCGCGGCGGGGGAGGGCGACGCGGCGGTCGTACCGGCCTCGGGCGAGGTCCGGTGGCGGCTCACCGTCACGGCGGGCCGACTGTAGGGCCCCGTCGTCCGTCCCCTCCGTCCCGTCCGTCCGTACCCGGTCCCGGCCCGGCCCGTGCTGCCCGGCCCTCGCCGAGCCGCAC
>NZ_JACEGK010000082.1:0-19175 GCF_056859195.1 Streptomyces sp. NH27 | reverse complement strand
CAGCCCAGGTGGGTCTTGGCCGCGACCAGCGGCACACCGCTCCGGGCGCAGGCCGGGCAGCGCAGTGGGGCGAACTCTCCGGCGGGCAGCAGCCAGTCCAGGTCCAGCGGGTAGCGCCGCTCGCCCCTGCGGACGTCCAGCGCGAGGCGCAGCACCGGGACTCTCAGCAGGTGCAGCCGGTAAGGAGTGAGCGTGTGGCGGGCACGATATTTTTCGGCGATCTCGGCCAGGCGGCGGGCGCGCTCCTCGCGGGTGCTTTCGACACGGGCGCGCAGCAACGCCGCGCGGTCCTCGGGCGCGGTGGCGGCACGGCGCTCCAAGGAGTCCACGGCGGCGGCGTAGTACTCCTCGGCGCGGACCCGCTCCTTGGCGTACGCGTCGCCGATCTGCCCGGCCAGCCCGTCACGGCGCAGCACGGCGACGGCCTCCAGCATCCGGTGGGCCTCGGCGAGGGCCGCGGCCAGGTCCGGCCGGCTGGTGGAGGCGTAGTCCACGGCGGCGCCGAGCCCTGCCGGCGGTGCGGTCCCGGCACGGGGGTCATGGCCGGTACGGGCGAGGCACTCGCTGGCCCTCGTCGGCACCTGTAGGCGGCTCGGTACGTCGACGAACACCTCGACCTGCTCCTGGAAGTGGTCCTCCGCGGAGAGCTCGTAGCCCACCAGGGCGCCCACGCGCAGCACCGGCCGCAGGGCCCGCTCGGGCGTGCCGTCGGCGCGCGGATCCAGGCGACCGTGATCGACCGGCAGATGCTCGCGGGCCTTGGACAGCAACGTGGCGGCGTCGGGCGGCACGGAGCGCGGCGCGGGCAGGGTGAGGGTGCCGGTGTCGCCCGCGGCCAGAACGCTCTCGGCGGCCTTGGCGACCATCGGGTGTCCGGTCACCAGCAGCAGAGCGCCGTCTTCGCGGGCGACATCGGGGTCGGCGGTGACCGCGGTCTCCTCGGGCAGCTCCAGCTCGCTCGCCAGGGCAGCGGGCAGGAGAGCCAGGGCGGTGTCCTCGGTGTCCTCCCACAGCCCGCCGCGGTGCTCGACCCAGTCCAACCAGAAGGCCAACCCAGCCTCTTTGCGGATCACCGGCCCGCCTCCTGCTCGTCTTCGCCGCCGACCAGTGCGTCGACCGCGCCGCGGCTGTCCAGGTAGTCCGTGCGGGCACTGACCAGCTTCTCGCCCAGGCGCTCCAGGCGTTCCTCGAACTCCGCGTCGTCCCCTGCGGTGGCGAAGGCGTCGAAGACGGAAGCCTCGAAGTCGAAGTCCTCGTCCACCCGGCCCAGGATCATGTCGAGCTCGCCGACGACCAGCTCAAACAGATTGATCTTGGATTCAAGGACGTGCAGGATCCGTTGCTCGATGGTGCCCCGGGCGACCAGATTGGTCAGCACCACGTCGTGCTCCTGCCCCACCCGGTGCAGTCGGCCCAGGCGCTGCTCGATCTGCATGGGGTTCCACGGCAGGTCCACGTTGGCCATCACATGGCAGAACTGCAGATTGCGGCCCTCACCGGCCGACTCGGTGGACAGCAGCACCGGCGCCTGATCGCGGAAGGCCGCCACCGCCGCTTCCTTGGCCTGGCGCGAGAGGCTGCCGTGATAGACCGCCGCCTGGACGCCCTCGCGCGCCAGCCGCGCGGCGAGCGCGTCCAGGGTCTGCCGGAAGGCGGTGAACACCAGCACCTTCTCCCCCTGTCCGTTGTGCCGACGCAGCCGCTCCAGCAGTAGCTCCGCCTTGGTGGATCCCTCGATCTCCCGGGCCAGCGCCGCCAGGTCCGGCCAGCCCGCCTTGGCGAGGGTCGGCGCGGCAGCCTGCGGGCTCGACCCGGCCAGCCGGGTCAGACCCCGCAGCGTCAGCAGCCGCGCCGAGGACGCGCCCTTGGCCTCCGCCCTGATCCTGGCCGCGATCCCCGCATACAGCTCCGCCTCCTCCTGCGAGGGCGCCACCAGCACCGTCTCGGCCAGCCGCTGCGGCAGCAGCACCTCGACCTCGCTGCGCCGGTGACGAACCATCACCTCCCGGGTACTGGCCCGCAGCGCGTCCAGGTTGCGCGGCGCCGAAGGATCCGCCCCTGCCCCTGCGTGCCGCTGACGGAACTGCGCGGGGGTACCCAGCAACCCGGGCGCGACCAGGCTCACGAGCTCGTACAGGTCCTGCAACCGGTTCTCCACCGGAGTCGCGGTGAGCAGCAGCAGATAGCGGGCACGCAAGGCACGGGCGAGCTTCCCCGAGGCGCTGTGCGGATTGCGCAACCGGTGCGCCTCGTCTGCCACCACCACATCCCACTGTCCCCCGGTCAGCCGGGACTTCAGCGGCTCCCGGCGCGCAGCGGCGATCGAGGCGAGCACCACCGGCCGCTCCGCGCCCGCCTCCTCCCGGTCCCGGCCCCGGGCGATCACCGTCGGCAGGCCGAACTTGCGCTCCAACTCCTCGCGCCACTGCTCCACCAACCCGGCCGGGGTGAGCACCAGCGTCCGATCCGCCAACCCCCGTATCCGCAGCTCGGACAGGACCAGACCCGCCTCGATGGTCTTGCCCAGCCCTACCTCGTCCGCGAGGATCGCCCGGCCCCGCATCCGCCGCAGCACCGTCTGAGCGGTCTGCATCTGGTACCCGAACGGCGCGAAGGACAGTTGCGGCAGCGACAGGAAGGAGTCGAAGCCGGGCCTGCGCCACACCTCCACCGCCGCGTCCACCAGCACGGAGGTGACCGGATCCACCGGAGCCGCGCCCAGTTGGGCCAACAGCACCGCGAACGCATCGGGCAGTCCTTCGGGCCGCGGAGCCGAACCGTCAGCGATGGGAGGGCGAACAGTGACGGTACTCAAGCGACCTCGCTCGGAGAGCAACGGAACGGTGGCGACGGAACGGATGGCGACGGACACGATCCGTCACCCGCGCGAACAGCCTACCGACCGCACGGGACCCGGGTCCTGACAACGGGACCTCCGCACGCCGGGAGTTGGAGGAGGTGGTCGACGAGGACGAGTGCACCTACACCGTCGAGCCGCCCGTACCCGCGGGCCTTGCCCAACTCGCCTGCCCACATCAGGCATTGGCGGACTTCCTGCATATCGACCCGCACCTGCTCAGCGCCGCTGCCCGCGCCGGCGGTGCCGCCCCTTCCCAGGCAATCGACAAGGACGCACTCGCCTCCTGGATCCGCGGCCTGCCCCAACGTGAGAAGGACGCCCTGCTGCTGGACGCCGTCCTGGGCGCAGTTGTCACGTGCACTGGCGATGGAAGACGTCAGCGGTCCATCAGTTGCAGCGTCACAGGGTGGGGAGGGAGGGCGAAGAGGTACCTGCGGCGGGCTTCGCACCACCCAGCGTCGCGTCATCAGCGAGGGTGTACACGCTGCCGCCGCCGGGGACCGGGCCCGCCGCTTTGGTGAGCTGCCACAGCGTGGCGGCCTTCGCCTTGGCGGAGGTGCCGATTCGGTGGCAACGGCCAGGCTGGGCACACGACTTCGGTGACCATGACTTCGGTGACCGCGCACGACTACGCCTGGATACGTTCTTCCCCGCCGTTCGGCAACGGACGGGCCACGGTCAAGGCCCATGGGTGAGTGAAGTGGCCCTCGCCGGGTGAGTACATGTACGGATACATACCGTCAGGTGCCGCTCCTACGGTGGCTGCATGAGCTATCCATACCCGCCGTTCCCGGTACCGCAGCCCGGCCACCTGGCTCCCTGTCCGGATCCGAACCGGCACAAGGCGGCGCGAGCATCCGCCGTCGTGGTGGCGGCTGTTGCGATCGCCGTGGCGGTCACCTACACGGTGCGCTTCCGCAGCACTGATGGATACCCGGCCGACCGAGCGCTCACGTGGATGCTGGCCGGCCCCACGTGGTGCATCGGCGCCATCACGGTCGCCAGTATCGCCGCGCTCGCGCTGCCGGCACGGCTGCACCACACGCCGGCCCGGTGGATCGCGCTGTCCCTGGCCTCTGGCGTCGCGACCATCCTGACCGGCCTGGTAGCCGAGTTCGGCGGATACGTATTCCTCGATCTGCTCCGGGTGTTGTCGTAGGACACACCCACACGCTTGACCGCGCCCGGGGCGTTCCCGATCGCGGTGCCATAGATCGTCGGCAACGGGGATGGAGCTGATGAACGAGCCGGGCGAAGTCGGCCACCAGTCGAGGGGCTGCTATGGACAGCGCCCGGGGCTGCCCGTTGACATTCTCGCGGACAGCACTGTGGCCTGGTTGGCTGGCATCGGCTTCATCCGGTGGGCTACGTTGTGCAGCCATGACTACCGGGACGGCATTGCGCCACACACGGACTGGTGACCCGGTGCTCTTCTGAGCGCCGTACGGGCCGGTGCCGGCCTGCTGTCGGATCGAGGATCTTGCGCTGCTGCGCGGGCTCCGCCTCCGTCGTGTTGATCACAGGCTCGACACGTCAACCACGACAGGAGCACTCATGCCCACCAAGACGCTGCAAATTCCCACCGCGGACGGCCAGGCCGACGCCTTCGCCGCCTACCCTGACGATGGCGGACGGCACCCGGGGGTGCTGATGTACGCGGACGGCTTCGGAATCCGGCCCGTGCTACGGAAGATGGCCCGCGAACTGGCCGGACACGGGTACTACGTACTCGTCCCCAACTTCTTCTACCGGCACGGCCCGGCACCGGTGATCGAACTTCCCGAGTACATCGGAGAAGAGGTCCGGCCCGCGGTCTTCGCCCAGCTGATGCCCATGATCGAGGCGCACACCACAGAACGTGTCCTGAGCGACGCCGACGCCTATCTCACGTTCCTCACCGCTCAGCCCGAGGTCAGCACCGGACCGGTCGCGGTGACCGGCTACTGCATCGGCGGCCTGCTGGCGACGCGCACCGCCGCGGCCCATCCCGGCCAGGTAGCCACCCTCGCCGCATTCCACGGCCCGGTGGGAGTCGACGGACCCGACAGCCTCTCCAAGCTCACCGCCGAGGTCCACTTCGGCCACGCCGAAAGCGACTTGACACCCGAGTCCCTCGGCGAGCTCAACAAGGCCCTGGACGCGGCAGGTGTCGGCTACACCTCCGAGATCTACCCCGGCACCGTCCACGGCTTCACCATGTCCGACACCGATGCCTTCAACCCCGCCGCACTGCAGCTTCACTGGAACCGCCTGCTGCCCCTTCTCGACCGCACCCTGACCAAGAGCTGAGGCTCCGGCCCGGAAATCAACCCGGCTGAGAGCGTCCGGTGCGGCCTCCGGGCCACCGCGCCATCAGTCCCACATCGAGCTTCCGCCGCGCGCACCGCGCGCTCCCCGGGAACGGCCCGCTGTCCCTCGCCTGTCCGCATGCGCTCCCCTCGCGCTCCCCTGGGCCTCTGCGAGCACCACCAGCCGGACCGGCGGACTGACGAGGCGCAGGAGAAAAGGAAAAACCCCAGGTCACGGCGAGTGAGTCCTGGGGTTCTCCGGAGCCGCCTTCGGGATTCGAACCCGAGACCTACGCATTACGAGACCGTGAGGGATCGTGCTACCTGGCGACTGCTCGTGTGGCCTGGTGCTGTTCTGCCTGATCAGAGCACATGCGGCTTGTTGGCCTGTGCCGCCCCTTGCTACGTCGTCCAATGGCGTCCGGCCACCGCCCGGCCACCGGGAGGATTTCGCGCCACCGGCACGGCGCGCCCGGCTCCTTGTCGAACCTGTACACGTGCGAGGGAGGACATCCCTTCGGCAGCAGGATCCTACCGACACTGTTCAGGCCGGTGGCCGGCCCTCTGTCCGATCAGCAAGCAGCCGATGGGTGTCTCGTCAGGCGGTGCTCAGCGGCCGCGGCGCTTCATATAGAGGTCGAAGGCCCGGTAGATCTTCGGCCGCAGCGGCAGATCCCACTCGCCGGCGTACCGTACCGCCCGGCCGCCGGTGCCGACCTTGAACTGGATCAGGCCGACGTGCGGGTCGTCGGCGTCGAGGGTGGGAGTGATACCGCGCAGGTCGTAGACGTCACAGCCGGCGGCCAGCGAGTCGCGGATCATCGCCCATTGGCACGCATTGGAGCCGCGCACCTCGCGTTTGCCGGTGGAGGAGGCGCCGTACAGGTACCAGGCACGGGCGCCGACGCGGACGAGGATGGTGGCGGCGACCAGGTCGCCCTGGTGGTGGGCCAGGTAGAGCCGGACCCGCTCGGGATCCTCGGCGCGCATCGCCGCGAACATGGTCGTGAAGTAGCGCAGCGGACGGGGCGTGAAGCGGTCGCGCTCGGCGGTGTGGACGTAGAGGTCGTGGAAGCCCTTGAGGTCGTCGCCGACCGTGACCTCGACGGCTTCCTTGGCGGCCTTCTTGATGTTGCGGCGCCAGAGCTGGTTCATGCCGCCGAGCAGGTCGGCCTCGGTGCGGCCGGCCAGCGGAAGCTCGTAGATGAACTGCGGCTGACCGGCCCCGAAGCCGTCCTCCGGGCTCTGCGGCAGCCAGCCGCGGTCCCTGAGCCGGCCGGTGATAGAGGCGCCGACCTGGTCGATTCGCGGGTCGGGCAGGTCGGTGAGCCGCTTGACGCCCGGGTCGGCGACACCCTCCTTGACCTGGGCGGCGCTCCAGGTGTGCGTGCGCACCGGCGGACCGAGCCGGATCGCGAACGCGCCGCGTGCCTTGAGGTGGGCCGCCAGCGGGTCGAGCCACGCGTCGATCCCGCGGTGCTCGCCGGTCGCGCCGACTTCCCCGCTCTCCCCTGCCCAGTCGACCACCGGGCCCTGGGGCAGGTACGCCAGGGTGAAGCGCTCGAGCCGCGGCACCGGCCGATGGAGTACGAGCGCGGCGCCGACCAGCTGCCGGCCGTCGTACCAGCCGAGGGACTCACTGCGCCACTCGGTCTTGACGCAGCCCCATCCCGGGGTCTGCAGAAAGCTGACCGACCGCTGGGCTCGTACGAACGCCAGGTGCTCGGCGACACTGATCGGCACCACGGTCAGCGGCACGCCCGCGGCACGGGCCCCACCCTCGACACCGGCTCCTGCCGTACGTACGGGTTCTCGTCGAGCGGATTCGCGGTAGGACATGGCTGCCAGTCAAGGAAGCACGGTGTTGCCGCGACGTATGGGGTTTTCGATATACCGACGATATGCCGGGGCTCGTAGCATCGACAGCATGCGTGTGCTGATCGTCGAGGACGAGCCCTTTCTGGCGGAAGCCGTCCGCGACGGCCTGCGCCTGGAGGCGATCGCGGCCGACATCGCAGGTGATGGCGACACCGCTCTGGGACTGCTGAGCATCAATGCCTACGACATCGCCGTCCTCGACCGCGACATCCCCGGGCCTTCGGGTGACGAGATCGCGAAGAGCATCGTCGCTTCCGGCAGCGGCATGCCGATCCTCATGCTCACCGCGGCCGACCGCCTCGACGACAAGGCGTCCGGGTTCGGACTCGGCGCCGACGACTACCTGACGAAACCCTTCGAACTCCGCGAACTCGTCCTCAGGCTCAGAGCGCTCGCCCGCAGACGTGCCCACAGCAGGCCCCCCGTGCAGGAGATCGCGGGCCTGCGGCTCGACCCGTTCCGCAGAGAGGTCTACCGGGACGGCCGCTACGTCGCGCTGACCAGGAAGCAGTTCGCCGTCCTCGAAGTCCTGGTCGCGGCCGAAGGCGGGGTCATCAGCGCCGAGGAACTCCTGGAACAAGCGTGGGACGAGAACGCCGACCCGTTCACCAACGCCGTACGCATCACGGTCTCCGCACTGCGCAAGCGGCTCGGTGAACCCTGGATCATCGCCACCGTGCCGGGCGTCGGCTACCGCATCGAGGCGCAGCCGGGGACCGGGCAGGAGAGAGGCAACGATGGAAACCACGGAGTCTGTGGGTAGAGCCCCCGGTCTGAGCGTTCGCCTCAAACTCACCCTCAGCTATGCCGGATTCCTGATAGCAGCCGGCCTCCTGCTGCTCGCCGCGATGGGCGTGTTCATCCTGCGCTTCGGGCGGCTGGGACCTCCCCACTCAGGGTTGGTGTTCACGTCGCAATCCGCCGACCTGGCGCGCGGCTTCGCCCCGACGGCCATCGCGGTCATGGTGGGCCTGCTGGTCTTCGGGCTCCTCGGCGGATGGATTCTCGCGGGCCGCATGCTCGCGCCCCTGACCCGCATCACGGCCGCCACCCGGATGGCGGCGGACGGGTCGCTCTCGCACCGGATCCGGCTGCCTGGCCGCAACGACGAGCTTCGCGAACTCGGCGACGCCTTCGACGCGATGCTCGCACGGCTCGAGGCGCAGGTCGCCGCGCAGCAGAGATTCGCGGCCAACGCCTCGCACGAACTGCGCACACCGCTTGCGATCTCGAAGACGCTGCTCGACGTGGCCCGCACCGATCCGTACCACGACACCGACGAACTCATCGACCGCCTGCACGCCGTGAACACCCGGGCGATCGACCTCACCGAGGCCCTGCTCCTGCTCAGCCGCGCCGACCAGCGGTCCTTCGCCCGGGAACCCGTCGACCTGTCCCTCCTGGCGGAGGAAGCCACCGAAACGCTCCTCCCGCTGGCGGAGAAGCACGGTGTCACCCTCGAGACCGACGGTGACGCCGCCGCCACGACCGGATCGCCGGCGCTGCTGCTGCAGCTGACCACGAATCTCGTGCACAACGCGATCGTCCACAATCTGTCCGGACCGGGCGGCACCGTGTGGATCCATACCGGCGTCCGTCCGAGAGGTGTGGTGCTCACCCTCGAGAACACCGGCGAGCGGCTCACCCCGGGACTGGCCGCGTCGCTCACCAATCCGTTCCAGCGCGGCACCGAACGCGTGCACACCGACCACGCGGGCGTCGGCCTCGGCCTGGCGATCGTCAAGACCATCACCCACGCGCACGACGGCACGCTCACCCTCACCCCGCGCCCCGAGGGAGGGATCCGCGTCACCGTGGAACTGCCCGGGACGGCCACGCGGGCCGACGTGCTCACCGGACCCGCCGGACCCGCCGGCTGATCCCGGCCGCCACCGGCCGGTGGTCGCCGCCGGCGAACGCGCGGCCGTCCATCGTGCTGTTCAGGTCGCCGAGCAGCAGTGCCAGCCCGGCGAGCACCGGGCCGCGCTTCCAGATGCTCCGCGTGCGGTCTGCCGTGCCCGCCATTTGCGCCGTACGCGCTGCGTCCGCCGTGTCCGCCTGCGCCATCGTCCGTCCTCGCTATGTGATGGGGAAATCGAAATAGGTGTCCGGATAGGGCTCGTCCCGCAGGGTGTAATGCCACCACTCGCAGGCGTAGGAACTGAAACCGCATTCCTCCATGAGGGAACGCAGGTGCTGACGGTTCGCCGTCTCGGCTGGCGTGATTCCCCGCGCACCGTGATGCGAGACCGAATCCATCAGGTCGTGGCCGCCACCCATGGGGGTGAGTTCACCGGTGGCCAAGTGATAGAGCGTCAGGTCGACGGTACTGCCCCGGCTGTGGCCCGACTTGGCGGCCACATATCCCTTATCGAACATCTCGGCCCTGTCGATGTTCGGATAGTGCCGCGGCTTCGTCCGGCCGTCCTCCGACTGCTCCGACCAGCGCAGAAAGCAGTCCACGGCGCGCTGCGGGCGGTAGCCGTCCCAGAGCAGCAGACCCAGGCCGAGGGTTTCCGCCTTTTCCCGCGCTCTGTCCAGGGCACCGCACAGCGCCCGCGTGCCGACGATTCGATTGGCCAGATACCCGTCCACCGGTTTGCCGGTGAAATTGTCCCAGGTGGCGTATTTGGCGTCCCAGCGTATTCCGGGTACGTGCTCGTCCACAAATCCGAAGTCCTCTTTCATCGGCCCTTGCCCGCCAGCGCCAGCGCCACCGCCCGGTCGATCACCGCGGCGAGCGACAGCCCGGCGGCCGCCATCATCCGCGGATAGCGGCTGTACGAGGTGAGACCGGGCAGCGTATTGACCTCGTTGAGGATTACCTCTCCGTCCTCCTTGAGGAACAGGTCCACCCGCGCCAGCCCACCGCACCCCATGGCCCGGTACACGGCCTTCGCCGTCTCCTGAACGAGCGACCGCGACTCCTCCGGAATGTCGGCGGGCACGATGGGCGTCGAGTTGTCGGAACCGCTCTCCGGCCGGATCTCTTGATGGATCCGAAAGAAGCCGTGCGACAGCGCGATCCGGTCCACCTCGCCCGCGAACAGGTCGAGATCGTTCCCCAGGATCGAGCAGCCGACCTCGCTGCCGACCACAGCCTCCTCGACCAGCACCTTCGAGTCGTACTTCCGGGCCGCCTCCACCGCGCTCGGCAGCTCTTCTCCCCGCGTCACCTTGCTGACGCCGAAGGACGACCCCGAACGGGCCGGCTTCACGAAGACGGGGTAGGCGAACCGGCAGGGATCGACCTCCTCGCCCGCGGTGAGCGTCCAGAAATTCGGCGTGCCGATTCCGGCGCTCCGCGCGACCGTGTAGGCGAGGGATTTGTCCATGCACAGCGCGGAACTCTGGACGTCGCAGCCCACGTACGGAATGCCGGAGAGCTCCAGCAGACCCTGAATCGCCCCGTCCTCGCCGAACCTGCCGTGCAGGACGGGCAGGACGACGTCGAGACCGATGGTTCCGAACCGCCCCTGCTCCATGACGAGCAGTCCACCGACGCTGCTGTCCGCCGACAGCACGGCCGGCCGGAGACTGCCGCTCTCCCACTCGGCGTCGGGTCCGTCGCAGAGATTCCACGCACCGCTCTTCGAGATCCCGATGTAGAACGGTTCGTACTTCGTGATGTCGAGGTTCCTTGCGACCTCTTGTGCGGACTTGACCGAGATGGGGTGCTCTTCGGAGGCTCCGCCGAATACGATGCCGACCTTCAGCCTAGCCATGCTGATTCCCTCTTTCGAATGTCAGGCAGTTGACGATGGAGTTCTCAACGGTGTCCCTCAGGGCACGGTCCGTGTAATACGCGGTATGCGGACTGATGAGCACATTCGACAGTCCCTGCAACCGCGACAGCGGCCCGCTCACGGCGGAGGTGTTCCGGCGGTCGACGTAGAAGACCCCTTCCTCTCCTTCGAGGACGTCCAGCGCCGCACCGCCCAATCTCCCGCTCTCCAAGGCCGGCACCAGGGCCTCGGTGTCGATCAGCCCGCCGCGACCGGTGTTGACGATGAAGGCGCCGTGCTTCATCCGCTCGATACGCCGGCGGTTCAGGAGGTGGTGCGTTTCCGCGGTGAGCGGAGTGTGGAGCGTGACGATGTCGCTCCGCCGCAGCAATTCATCGAGCGGAACGTATTCAGCGGCGGTCTTGGGACGGTTGTCGTAGGCCAGCACGCGACTGCCGAATCCCCGCAGCCGGTCGAGCACTGCCGCGCCGATGCGCCCTGTTCCCACTACCCCGACGGTCAGATCGCGAAGTTCCCTGCCGCGCACATCACCCAACCGGTAATCATGACCGTCCACCCGGCGGATCATGGATTTCGCGTGGCGCACCGCCATCAGCATCAGCATCAACGTGTAGTCGGCCACGCTGTCCGGCGAATAGGAGACACTCCCGACGGAAATGCCGACGCTCTCCGCGTATGTCACGTCGATGTGGTTGCAGCCGATGCTGCGCGTGGAGATGTAGGTGACGCCGACCCGGCTGAGCGCGAGGAGGGTGGTATTGGCGATCCGCGTTTTATGACCCACGCTGACGCAGCGGTTCCCGAGCGCCAGGTCGATGGTGGCTTCGGATACCGCGGCCTCGGTGATGACGGGCGTTACGCCGAAACGCGGCGCCATCGCCCGGAACAGGAGGGCCTCGTCCTGACCGCAGGAGTAGACGGTGATTCCGGTGGTCGGGACGGGCAGGGAGAATACGGAGGACGTGGCGGGCGGGGAGGCCGGCGATCGGGTGCGGCTGTCCGCCGTTCGTGCGAGTTCGTTGTAAGTCACGCATCGAATTCAAGAGAGCCTGGTGTTGCCCCCGCGTATGCGGTTTTCGATACACCGGCGATACGCCGCGCGCCCTTCACTGGACGCATGATTCCTCTCAGCCTCCACGAGATCGCGGCGGTCGTCCACGGCAGGGTCATCGGCGGCGGGGCCGTCGGCGGGACGGGCGAGATCGAGGGCGAACGCGACGGCACCCCGACCGTGACGGTGACCGCACCGGCCGTGCTCGACGGCCGGCTGGCCGAACCGGGTGGCCTCTTCCTCGCCTTCGCCGGCGAGCACACCGACGGCCACGACCACGCCGGCCAGGCCGGCCTGAGCGGTGCGGTGGCCGCGCTCGGCTCCAGGCCCACGGCGCTGCCCACCGTCGTCGGAGAGGACGTCCAAGCCGCGGTGCAGGCGCTCGCCGCCCACGTCGTGGCCCGGCTGCGCGACGGGCTGACCGTCGTCGGGCTGACCGGCTCCCAGGGCAAGACCGGCACCAAGGACCTGCTGGCAGCGGTGCTTTCGGAGGCCGCCCCGACGACCGCCACGCTCGGCTCGCTCAACAACGAGCTGGGCGTACCGCTCACCATGCTGCGCGCCGACGCGGCGACCCGGTACCTCGTCCTCGAGATGGGCGCCCGGCACGTCGGTGACATCGCCGCGCTCACCGGCCTGGTCACGCCCGACATCGCCGTTGTGCTCAACGTCGGCCAGGCCCACCTCGGCGAGTTCGGGTCGCGCGCAGCCATCTCCAGGACCAAGGGCGAACTCGTACGGGGACTGGCCCCCAACGGCACCGCCGTCCTCAACGCCGACGACCCTCGAGTGGCCGCGATGCGCTCGTTCACCGACGGTCCCGTGCTGACCTTCGGGCGGGCGGAGCACGCAGATGTGCGGGTGCTCGACCTGACGCTGGACCGGCTCGGCCGACCGTCCTTCGCTCTGCGGACGGCCACCGCCTCGGCTTCCGTCACGCTGCCGCTCGTCGGCGCCCACCAGGCGCTCAACGCGTCGGCCGCCGCCGCGGCGGCGCTGGCGGCTGGCATACCCCTCGACGTGTCCGCGGCGGCGCTGGCCACCGCCGCACTGTCGAAGTGGCGCATGGAGCCGCGAGAACTCGCCTGCGGCGCCACGCTGCTCAACGACTCCTACAACGCCAACCCCGACTCCGCCCGGGCCGCCCTGAACGCCCTCGACACGCTGGCGGTGACCGGGAGCGGGCGCCGTATCGCCGTCCTCGGCGAGATGCGCGAACTCGGCGACGAGAGCGCGGCCGAGCACCGCGCCATCGGGGAGTACGCCTCCTCCCGCGCCGAGGTGGTGGCCGCGGTCGGCGAGGCCGCCCGGCCGATCGCCGACGCAGCGGCGACCCGGACGGGAGTCTTGGCGCTGACCCTCGCCGACAACGACGCCGCCGTCGACTGGCTGCGCGACCACCTCGCCGCCGGCGACGTCGTCCTCGTCAAGGCCTCCCGCGGCGCGCACCTCGACGAAGTCGCCGCCGCGCTCCCGTAGTCCGGCTGACCAGGGAATTCCCTGTGCACCCGATGATCGCGAGTGACGTTCCGCAGGCACGTGTCGGCTCGAAGTGGGCGGGAAGACGGCAGAACGAGTCGGCACGCCTGCGAAGGGGCGGCGGGTTTGAGGTAAGGCCGTACGGCGGTGGTGCCGGCGGGGGTGCTCGGAAGCGGGCTGTGGGTGTTCCGGACGACGTCGTCGACCGACAGTGTCCCGCGTCCCGCGACGCGCTCGGGCGGGCAGGAGTCCGCAGGGGCGTCGCGATGCGTATCCGGGGCGCCGTCGTGCGAGGCGCTGCTCGGCCGGACCTCGCAGAACCGCTGGGGACGCCCGTGGAGACCCCGAAGGCCGCGAGTAGATCGGCGGGCGGACGGCGCGGCCCCGCGATCCCTTACACCGACCGCACCCTCCGACTCGACTTCCGGCTCGACGGGGAGCGACTCCGACAGCAGCCCGGCGCCCCGGCCCGCGTGCTCTGAACTCCAAGGGCGGCGACGACTCCTTCGCACGCTCGCTGCACGAACGGCCACCGGTCGGCCACCGGCGAACCCAAACGGCGTGCCGGGACGAATCCGAGGGCGGCCACGTGAGCGCGGACAAGGAAAACCCCAGGTCACGGCGAGTGAGTCCTGGGGTTTCGTGGAGCCGCCTTCGGGATTCGAACCCGAGACCTACGCATTACGAGTGCGTTGCTCTGGCCAACTGAGCTAAGGCGGCTTGGTGCGGGGTGTGCTGCTGGGCACAAGGGTGTCAGCAGCAGCGGGGGAAAGTCTACAGGGTTGAGGAGGGTGCTCGGAACCGTGGGGGGATCATGGGGAGGGGCTGGTCAGGAGCACTTCTTGTGGGCAGGGGGGACGGTGCCTGCAAGGAGATAGGCGTTGACGGCGGAGTCGATGCAGGCGGACCCGCGGGCGTAGGCGGTGTGGCCGTCGCCGTTGTAGGTGAGGAGGTGGCCGGAGCTGAGCTGGGATGCCAGCGACTGGGCCCAGGCGTAGGGGGTGGCGGGGTCGCGGGTGGTGCCGACGACGAGGATCGGGCCGGCCCCGTTCGCGGTGATCTTGGCGGCGTGCCCGGTCGCGGGGACCGGCCAGTAGGCGCAGCCGAGGGAGGACCAGGCGAGGGTGGTGCCGAAGAGGGGCGACGCCTTGCGGAAGGAGGGCAGGGCCTTCTCGACATCGGCGGGGGACTTGAAGGCCGGGGGCAGGTCGAGGCAGTTGACCGCGGCGTTGGCGTACATGAGGTTGCTGTACTTGCCGGAG
Organism: Streptomyces sp. NH27; assembly: GCF_056859195.1. Lineage (NCBI taxonomy): Bacteria > Bacillati > Actinomycetota > Actinomycetes > Kitasatosporales > Streptomycetaceae > Streptomyces > Streptomyces sp. NH27. The sequence goes on along the minus strand of NZ_JACEGK010000082.1, from coordinate 4,611 downwards.
TCGTCGCGCTCGTAATAGCTGTCGGAGAGCTTGAGGAGGGCGTCGCCCTGGCCCTTGGTCGCGTCGGTGAGGGCGCTGCGCAGGCTCGGCCAGGCGGACTGGTCGTACATCGCGGAGATCACACCGGTGGTGCCGAGGGCTTCGGTGAGCGGGCGGGCCGCGTCACCGGTCTTCAAGGGGTGGGCGTCGAGGGACTTGAAGAGGGCGGTGAGGCGCTTGCCGGCGTCGGCGACGGAGGTGGTGCCGAGCGGGCAGCCGGTCTGGGCGACGCAGTCCTTGGCGAAGGCGTCGAAGGCGACCTCGAAGCCGCCGGCCTGGGTACGGCTGCTGTCCAGCGCGCTGATGGAGGGGTCCATCGCGCCGTCGAGCACGACGTGGCCCACGTTCTTGGGGAACAGGCCGGCGTAGGTGGCGCCGAGGAAGGTGCCGTACGACTTGCCGACGTAATTGAGCTTCTGGTCGCCGAGGATGGCGCGCAGTACGTCCATGTCGCGGGCGGAGTCGACGGTGGAGACGTGGCCGATCAGTTTGCCGGAGCGGCGGTTGCAGGCGGCGTCGAAGCCGCGGTCGGCGGAGGTGAGGGCGTTGATCTCGGCGTGGTCGTCGGGGGTGGTGTCGACGGCGGTGAAGGCGTCCATCTGCTTGTCGGCCAAGCACTCCACCGGCTCGCTGCGGGCGACACCGCGCGGGTCGACGGCGACCATGTCATAGCGCGAGGTGACGGCGGAGGGGTAGCCGAGGGCCGCGTACTGGAGGTAGTCGATCGCGGAGCCGCCGGGTCCGCCGGGGTTGACCAGGAGGGAGCCGAGCTTCTTGCCCTTGCCGGTGGCCTTCTTCCGGGCGACGGCGAGCTTGAGGTCGTCGGCGGCCACGGGGTGGGCGTAGTCCAGCGGGACCTTCATGCTGCCGCAGTCGAACCCGGGCACACCGCAACTGCGCCAGCTGATCTTCTGCTTGTAGTACGACGCCAGCTCCGCGGAGTTGCTCGACGCGGAGGGCGCGGACGAGCCGGCCACCGAGGAGGACGCGGAGGACGTCGGCGAGGAGGCTGCGGCGGCTTTGTGGCCACTCCCTCCCGAGCATGCGGTCAGCAGCAGTCCGGTCACCGCGATCACGGTGGCGGGGATGCGGAGCAGGCGCGTGGGGTGCTTGGCGGCGGGCATCGGCGGCTCGGGTCCTCCCGTTGGGTGAGGCGAGCGTATCCGGCGCGAGGCGCCTAGGTTCGCCAACCCTGTCGCCTTTTGAGTGATTCCGGGTTTTACGGGTGGTTTCAGGGTGTGACGCCGGGTCGGCTGGGCATCGTGGAGGTGTGGGCGCGGGGTGAAGGGGTCCGCGGCGAGGCCGGCGGGGTTCGCCGGGCCGCGGAGGTGGATGAGGGCGCGGATGTGGGTGTGGATGCGGGCGCGGTGGTGGCGGTCGTGGGTTTGTGTGCGGGTCGCGGTGTGGGGGTGGTGGGTCCGGAGGAGGCCGACCCGGAGGTGGGTGCGGACGCGGAGTGGGGTGCGCCCGGGGTCGTGGGGTTGGGCGCGGTGCCGGTCGGCGTGGCGGTTGACGTGCCGGTCGGGGCGGCGGTGCCGGTCGGTGCGAACGGCGACCCGGGCGTCGGGGTGAGGCTCGCCGTCGGGGTACGGGTCGGGCTGTCCAGCTTCTCGGTGAGATACGCGGCGACCTGTGCCGGCAGGTCCTGCGCACGCCGCACCCTGTCGAGGAGCCTGACCTGGTCGCCGGTCGGCCGGAGCGAGGTCCGCAGCCGTACGGCGGAGGCCCGTTGCCTTGCCTCGGCGGTGGTGGAAGCAAGCAGGAGGGAGGGATGGCGACCGGTCGGGCGGGTCATGGCCGGGTAGTCGCCGGAGATGCCGACGGCGGCCGCGTAGCGGTCCGGATGGGACAGCGCCTCGCGGACGGCGCAGGGTGCCTGCGTGCCGATCCCGATCACACCGTGGGCGGTGCGGGAGGTCAGGGTCCGGTAGCGGGCGGCCACTTCGGTGAGCACGGCCGCGGAGTCAGTGGCGCACCGGGGAGGTGCGACGAGCAGGAAGGAGTTGGCACGGCCGCGGTTCGCCTGTCCGGCGAACGCGGGATACAGGTCCGAATCGGCGGAGGAGTCGGCGGAGGAGGTGTGGACGATGACGACGGGATAGGCGACGTCGGCCGCGGACGGGGTCGTGTAGCGGCGCGGCAGCCATACGCGGGTGCCGTCGCGCAGTTCCTGCAGGGTGCCGCCCGCGGGGTGGCCGAGGACGCGCAGTTCCGGTGGCGGCGGTGCGGGCTCCGGGGTGCGGGCGGGCGGTGACGGCATGGCGTCGGGCTCGCGCGCGGCCACGGTGCGGGTACGGACCGGGCCGGCCCCGGCGTCGTTCAGGAGCGGCACGGCTACGGTCGCGGCGAGCAGTGCGGCCACGCCCGAGGCGCCCGCGCGCAGCAGGGTGCCGCGCTGGTCGACGGGCAGTTCGTACACCTGGCCGGCGCGCTGGCCGTACCAGTGCCGCAGGGCCCGTACCGCCAGCAGTGCGGTCGCGCCGAGGGCCAGCAGCAGGAGGAGTACGAGTACGGCGTCGGCCACGGCGGAGCCCCTTCGGGACGGCTGCGGCCCCGCGGGGACACGGCGAACGGCGGGGACGCTGCCTGCACCTTGCATCCGCGGGCGCCCGGCGGGCGGGACCCGGGTGCACCCAGGCCCCGTGATCACCCGAAGGCAGCACAGCCGAGCGGGCCACGACGGGTGCGGGCGGGTACTCGTAGGGGCTGGGACCGGTGGCACCCGGGTGCCCATCGGGCCCGCCGGACTCGCGGCTCGCCGGACCCGCGGCTCGGGGGGACTCGCGGCCCGCCGGACTCGCGGCCCGCCGGACCCCGGACTCGTGGGACCCGCACCCTGTAACGGCCCCGGGTGCCCGTTGGATCCGTAGGGTCTTGGACCTGCGGCACCGGTAGGACGGGGCCTTGGGGACCCGTGACACCGGTGGCGCATGCGGCTGAAGCAGCGCCCGCGGCCAAAGCGGTGCCCGGGCGCGGGTGGAGGGTCAGCCGGCTCGCAGTGCGAGGGTCATGGCCTCGACGGCGAGCAGCGGCGCCACGTTGCGGTCGAGGGCGTCGCGGCAGGCGAGCACCGCGTCGATGCGGCGCAGGCTGTGCTCGGGCCGGGACGCGGCGGCGATCTGCTCGATGCCGTCGAGGACCTCGATGTTGGCGACGCGGTCGGGGGAGGCGCCGAGTTGGAGGTTGAGGACGTCGCGGTAGAAGCCGGCGAGGTCGGTCAGCGCAAGGTCGAGGGTGTCGCGCTGGGTGCGGGTGGCGCGGCGCTTCTGGCGGTCGGCGAGATCCTTCATCACCCCGGCGGTGCCGCGCGGCATCCGCCCGCCGGTGCCGGACGCGGCGCCCAGGGCTGCGCGCAGTTCCTCGGTCTCCTTGGCGTCGACCTCTTCCGCGACGGCCTTGGCGTCCTCGCCTGCGGCGTCCACGAGTTCCTGGGCGGCACGCAGGCAGCCGCCGACGTCGGCGATGCGCAGCGGCAGGCGCAGGACGCTCGCCCGGCGGGAGCGAGCGGATTCGTCGGTGGCCAGCCGGCGGGCCCGGCCGATGTGGCCCTGGGTGGAGCGGGCCACGCGGGCGGCGAGGTCGGGGTCGATGCCGTCCCTACGGGTGAGGACGTCGGCGACCGCCTCCGGGGAGGGGGTGCGCAGCGTCAGCAGCCGGCAGCGGGAGCGGATGGTGGGCAGCGCGTCCTCCACGGAGGGCGCGCACAGCAGCCACACCGTACGGGGGGCGGGCTCCTCGATCGCCTTGAGCAGCACGTTCGCGGCGCCCTCGGTGAGGCGGCCGGCGTCCTCCAGGACGATCACCTGCCAGCGGCCGCCGGCCGGGGAGAGCGAGGCGCGACGGACCAGGTCGCGGGTGTCCTTCACGCCGATGGTGAGCAGGTCGGTGCGGACGGTCTCCACGTCGGCGTGGGTGCCGATCAGGGCGGTGTGGCAGCCGTCACAGAAGCCGCAGCCGGGGGGCGCGCCCAGTTTCCGGTCCGGGCTGACGCACTGCAGCGACGCCGCGAACGCCTTCGCCGCGGTGGCGCGGCCCGACCCGGGCGGACCGGTGAAGAGCCAGGCGTGCGTCATCCGGGAGGCGTTGGGCGCGGCGGCGCCGGGCGGTTGCTCGTCGCCGCGACTGGCCGTCACGAGCGCGTCCGCGGCCTGGGCGGCCGAGGCCAGTTCGGCCACCACGGCGGGCTGCCCCACCACGTCGTCCCACACGGCCATCGCGCCCGCACCTCGCCTCACGTCCGGCATCCGCCCGGCCGGCGGCTGCTCGTGTCCTGTGTCTTCCGGATACCTCTGCCGCGAGCCGCTGCCGTACGCGGCGCGCCCGCTCCCCCATTCTGCGGGACACCCAGGACAGTCGGGTCACACGCCGGTCACCCGCCGGGGTTCCGTCAAGGGCAGGTCGCGGGCAGTCCGCGCCCGGCCCGCTGTCCGGTTCCCGGCCCGGGGTTCCGTGCTCGGTCCGGGGTTCCGTGCTCGGTCCGGGGTTCCTGCGCCCGGCCAGGAGTTCCTGCGCTCGGTCCGGAGTTCCTGCGCCCGGCCAGGCGTCCCGTTCCCGGGGGGCGGTCCGTATCTC
>NZ_JACEGK010000081.1:0-19244 GCF_056859195.1 Streptomyces sp. NH27 | reverse complement strand
GCCCTCCCGTATGCCGGCGTGCTCCCGGCTCGCGTCAGGTGCTCGGGAGGACGTCGGGCGCCCGCTCGGACGGCCCGTGGCCGGCTTTCGTACGGACCGCGGCCGGCTTTCGTACGGCCTTCGTACGGTCTTCGTGCGGCTCCCGGTCAGCCCTCAGACGGCCGGGGTGCCGACCAGGTGGTCCCCGGCGATGCCGGCCTTGTGCGGGTGGTAGTAGTCCTTGATGCCCTCCACCCAGACCGGCACCGGGACCCGGTCCGCCGCGTCGGGCTCGAACGCGTCGAACAGCGCGTGGATGTTGGGCAGTCCGAAGCCGATCGCGGTCATCAGCGCCACGAACAGCGGGCGTTCGATCAGGCCGTCGCCGTCCGGGTCGCCCAGCGCGGCCAGCGCATGGGCGAAGTCGGCGATCGCGTCGTCGAACCGCTCCGACGCGAGCACGCACGCCTGGAACTCCTCGTAGCTCACCCGGCCGTCCCGGTCGGCGTCCAACTCCGTGGACAGCGTGATCCAGTACCGCTGGAAGGCGGCCGCCATCGTGGCCTTCGCGGCGTCGTCGGACCCGGTCGCCGCCTCGGCCACGCGCCGGTTCATCAGATCGAAATCGTCGGGTTCGAGATATCCGTTGCCATCGGCGTCGAACAGCGTGAATACCAGCTTGACTCGGTTGACCGCTTCGGTCCGCATCCTGTCCCGCCTTCCGTCGGAATCCGGGGCCACCGGGGCCCCGGAGACTCTGCGCGGTTCCACAGTGCGACCGCCGCGCCGCCCCGGCCCGGGAACGGTCGTCGCTTCACCGCAATGAGTGAGGCCCCCGGCGCGAAACCCCGCGGGGACGGCGCACAGAGCTGCGCACGCCGATCGCGAGCGCGGGCCGCGAGCCGGCCGCAAGCGGGTCGCGAGCCGGTTCCGAGCGGGTTGTGCGCCGGTGGCGGGCAGGTCGCGAGCCCGCGCCGCGGTGGGTCGGGAACAGGCCACGGCCGGTGGCGCGCCGGTGCCGGGTGGGTCGTTTGATCGGGTGGCGAGCGGGTCGCAAGCGGGTCGCGACTCGCGGGCGCGGGTCGAACGGTGATCTGGGGCGGGTGGGCGGCTGGCGGGCGGCCCGGTGGCGGGCCCGGTGGTCCCCGGCGCGCGGGCAGTCGGAGCGCGCGTTTCAATGGGCGTATGGGTTCGAGCGGGCCTGGGCGGCGGACCGACGCCGACGGGCCGGAGGGACCGGCGCGCCGGTCGCGAGGCGACGCGGCGCTGGTGGTGGACGCCCGCAAGACGGTGGTGAGCTGCACCGGGCGGGCGGCGGCGCTGCTCGGATGCACCCCCGACACGCTGCGCGGCCGCAATATCGTCGAGCTGTTCGAGGACCCGGGGACGTGGTCGGTCCTGGCGTCAGGTGCGCTCGGCGGCCGGCAGAACACCGGCGGGGTGGTGCTGCTGCGGCCCGGCGGCGGGACGCTGCACGTCAGGCTGCGGGTGTCCGTTCTGGTGCCGGACGGCCCGCATGGCGCGCACTTCCTGCTGCGGATCGCGCAAGACGGTCCGCCGGGCCCGGACCGGGCCGAGCCGGGCGCCGCGCGGGCGGAGGACGACACCGCGCCGAGCGCCGAGGACGGCCCGCCGAGACGCCCGCGGCTGGCCTCGGCGGCGGTCAGCGCGTCGGAGCGGGCCGACCTGCGCTACGCGTCCGCCGCCGCGATCGGCGGGTCGCTGGACATCACCCGCAACGCCGAGGACCTGGCGGCCGTGCTCGTCCCCGCCTTCGCGGACCTGGCCGCGGTCGACCTGACCCTGTCGGTGCTCCAGGGCGAGGAGCCCGCCCCCTTCACCGGCGTGACACCCCTGAGCCGGGTGGCCGTGGCGGCGGTCGGCGAGTGGCCGTCGGCTGTGTATCCGCGCGGCGCCACGCTGACCGTCGGCGACGTCGCGAGCGAGCAGGTGCGCCGCGGCGCCGCGGGCTTCCTGCCCGACCTCACCGACCTGCGGTCGCTGCTGTCGACGGTGGAGGATCGGTCCCGGCTGTTCCTCCCGCCCGGCGCCACGTCGCTGCTGCTGATGCCGGTGCAGGCACGCGGCCTGGTGCTGGGCACCGTCCTGCTCTGGCGTACCGGCGAGCGCCGCCGGTTCGACGAGACCGACGCCGGTCTCGCCGACGAGGTCGCCTCGCGGGCCGCCCTGAGCATCGACAACGCGCGCCGCTACACCAAGGAGCGCCGTACCGCCGAGACTCTTCAACGCAGCCTGCTGCCAAGGGTGGTGGGTGACAGCACGGCCGCCGAGACGTCGGGTGTGTACGTGCCCGGCGGCACCCCCGAAGGCATCGGCGGGAGTTGGTTCGACGTCATCGAACTGTCCGCCGCCCGGGTCGCGTTCCTGGTCGGACGGGTGCCCGGGCACGGGCTCGGCGCGACCGCCGCGATGGGACGGCTGCGGGCCGCGGTGGGCACCCTCGCCGACCTCGACCCGGCACCCGACGAACTCCTCAGCCACCTGGACGACTTGGTCGTGCGCTTCGCGAACACCGACGACCGCGACCCGGTCCACACGGGCATCGAGGGCGCGCTGCGCGGGGCGTCCTGCGTCTACGCGACGTACGACCCGCTCACCGGCCGCTGCCTGATCGCGTCGGCGGGCCACCCGGGACCGGTCCTGGTACGAGGCGGCGCCGCCGCGCCCGGCGAGGGCGCCGAACCCGGCACGGGCGAACCCGACGCGGCCGAACCGCTCGTGACCGAACGGACCGCGGCCGAGGAACCGGTGGCCGACCACCTCGCGACCGAGCCGTCGGCGGCCGAACCGCTGGTCGCCGAACAGGTCGAGGTCAACGCGGGCCCGCCCCTGGGCACCGGCAACGGGCCTTTCGAGATGACCGAGTTGCTGCTGTCCGCCGGAGACGTCCTCGCCTTCCACAGCGACGGCGCCGTACGGCAGGACGACCCGGCCGGGCGCCGCCGGCAGGCCGCGGTCGCGGAGGTCGCGCGGTCGACGGCGGCGAGCGGCCGCTCGATGGCGGACGCCGGCCGCGAACTGCTCGGCCGCCTCTCCGACCCGGCGCCCGACCACGACCAGGCCCTCCTGCTGGCCCGTACCCGCGAGTTGCCCGCTGGGCGGACCGCGGGATGGACGGTGACCGCCGACCCCGAGGCGGTCGCCGAGGTCCGCTCCGGCGTCACCGCCCAGCTCACCGCCTGGGACCTCCCCGACCTGGCCTTCAGCACCGAGTTGATCGTCAGCGAGCTGGTCACCAACGCCATCCGGTACGCGGGCGCCCCGATCACCGTCCGGCTGATCAAGGACCAGCGGCTGATCTGCGAGGTCTCCGACCCGAGCCAGACCCAGCCGCACCTGCGCCGTGCCCGCCTCACCGACGAGGGCGGCCGCGGCCTGTTCCTGATCGCCCAGCTCACCCACCGTTGGGGCAGCCGCTACACCCCCGACGGCAAGACCATCTGGACCGAGCAACTCCTCACCGCACGATAAGAGTTGACGTGCCCCCGCCCGTACACGCCGCACGGCACCGGCCGTACACACGGCAGGGCCCCCGGGCGGCGGGTGACGCCGGCCGGGGGCCCTTCGACGCGATCAGGGCACGCAGACCACGCAAACCTCGCAGACCACGTCAGCCATCGTCAGTCGTCGTTGTCCGCGGACGGGATGTAGGCGCCGGGCACGGCGTTCGGCGGGTAGATCCTGCTCTCACCGGGGTACGGCTTGGCCCAGTTGTGCGTCTGGTACCACGTGAAGTGGTTCATCTGGGCGGGCGGGGCGTAGTCGGGCACGGCGTTCGGCCCGGTCAGCCGCTGCTGCGACTTCCAGGTGTTCCACTGCGCCGCCACCGTCTTCTCGGCCGCCGGCACGCTCACCTTCGGCACGGCCGCCGCCTTGGGGTCCTGCGGTGCCGGGGTGTCCGCGCCGCAGGACGGCGGGGTGCTCAGTCCGGCGGTCAGCGAGGTCCGGTTGGGCAGCACCGTGAACGGCATGATGTCCGGCTTGGCCCGGAACGCGGCCGTCATCGGGCTGGCCGCGCTGTCCTTCTGGTTCATCGGGTGGATGCCGAGGATCTGCTCGATGGTGCGGATCATGGTGATCTGCGAGTAGTAGTGGTCGTCCACCACGCCGTGCTGGGCGTAGGGGCTGATGATCTGGATCGGCGCACGGTGGCCGTCGACATGGTCCAGGCCGGCCTGGGAGTCGTCCTCGACGACGAAGATCGCCGAGTCCTTCCAGTACTTGCTGTGCGAGATGGTGTCGACCATCCGGCCGACGGCGAGGTCGTTGTCGGCGACCTGCGCGGCCGGGCCGGCCGGGCCGCCGGTGTGGTCGCTGGAGAGCCAGAACATGTTCAGGTTCGCCGGACCGTTCTTCTCGAAGTCCTGCTGCCAGATCTGCTCCCGGTAGATGTCCGGGACGCTGGTGTCGAACTTCGGGAAGCCGGGCACCGACACGTTGTTGAGGGACGGGATCGGCGAGGACGAGTCCAGCGGGTAGGCGGTGCCCTGGCCGGTCGCCGCCATGTTCTTCGTGTCGCAGTACAGGTTCTGCCACGTCGCGCCGGCCGGCTTGGTCAGGAACTGCTGGAACTCGCCGAAGTCGCGCACGGTCTTCCCGGCCGCCTGCGCGCCGGTCCACAGGAAGCCGCTCCTCTGGTGGCCGAGCGCGTCGTCCTCGGTGTCGTAACTGCGCTGGTACTCACCGGCCGAGGACTCGGTGTACTCCGGATCGTCCGCCTGCATCAGCCAGTTGTGGCCCTCGGCGGAGTTGGTGCCGATGTCGTACGTGTTGTCGTAGAGCCCGAACTGCGCGGCCAGGGCGTGCTGGTTCGGCGTCACGTTCGCGCCGAACTCGGTCAGCGCCGGGTCGCCGTCGCCCTGCGACATGTCACCGAGGACCTGGTCGTAGGTCCGGTTCTCCTTGACGATCAGGAAGACGTGCTTGATCGTCGACGGGTCGCCCAGCCGCGCCGGGACCGGCACCGCCTTCGCCTTACGGCCCTTGGCCAGCTTGACGTCGCTGCTGGTCCAGCCGTTCTGCTGGAAGACCTTGGCGGTCTCGGCCTTGATGACGCGGTCGTTCGGCAGCGTGAAGTGCGTCAGGCTGGATGTCGTGTCGTGGGTGCCGTGCCCGGCGCTGGTGGTGGGGCGGCGGGCGTCGATGCCGCGGGTGTTGGAGACGACCACCTGCTTGCCGACGGTGGTGATCTCCGCGGGGAAGTAGTCGGTCGGGAGCAGGCCGACGTAGCTGACCGGCTCCTGCGCGGTCCGGTACTTGTAGACGGCGATCGCGTTGGCGCGGCCGAGCGTCACCAGCAGATGGCCGTCGTCGGTGAGCGTCACCGCGTCGGGCTCGTAGCCGACCGACGCCTCCGGCCACGGCTTGGTGGAGATGGTCTGCACGACCTTGCCGCGGGCGGTGTCGATGACCGCCACGTCGTTGGTGGCGGTGTCGGTGACGAACACCGTGCCCTTCTTCGCGTACAACGCGGTCGGGTGCAGGCCGACGTTGATGCTCGCGGGGGCGGCGGCCGGCTTCGCCAGGTCGATGACGCTGACCGTGCCGGTGGTGGTGGCGCCGGTCACCGGGCTGGCCGGCACCTGGGTGTTGTAGGAGTTGAGCGTCGTGTCACCGCTCCTGGCCGGTCGGCCGCCCTCGTTGCTGACGTAGAGCTTGCTGCCGACCTGCACGATGTCGCGCGGCGCGTTGCCGACCGCCCAGCTCTGCTCGATGGCGCCGGTCGCCGCGTCGATGGCGACCACCCGGTTCTGGCCGTTGACCGCGGAGTACACGGTGGAGCCGTCCGCCGAGAACGCCGCCGCACCCACCAGGGCGTGCTTGGCGCCGTCCGCCGGGATCTTGACGGACGTCGGGTCGGCGAGGGTGCCGTCGGGGTTCACCGTGAAGCGGGTGTAGCCGTCGGTCTGGCCGAGCCACAGCTGCGAGCCGTCGGGCGAGTACGTGGGGCCTTCCTGACCCACGTCGTTGCCGCTGATCTTCAGGTTCGCCGCCGCGCTCTTGCCGACGAGCTGCTGCACCTTCCAGGTCTTGAGGTCCACGATGGTGAGCGCAGCGTCGCCATCGGTGACCGCGGCCGCCAGGTGGGTGCCGTCCGGGCTGACCGAGGACGACATGATCTTGCCGTCGTCGATGACCATGCGGTCGCCGTACGGCGCGAGGTACTGGTCGCTGGCGATGACCTGTCCCTGGTCGGTGGTCTGGCCGACCTGTTCGGTGCCGAACTGGTGGGTCTGGGCGAAAGCGGTGCCGGTGGCACCCAGCGCCAGGGTGGTGAGGCCCGCCGTGACCAGTACCGTCCGGCGGCCGATGCGCCTGCCGAGAAGGACTACGTGCGCCTTCTCGACACGCCTTCGGCGGCGTGTTACCTGCATCCGGTTATCCCTTCGGGGTGGTGTGGAGCAGCTCGACGTTGCCGTCGAACTGCCAGAGCGGGTTCGGCGCGTCGCCGGTCGGGGAGCGCACCAGGAAGTAGCCGTTCACTTCCTTCGGTCCGTCGCCGTCGGCCACGAACCGCCCGTCCGAGGTGACGTCGAGCTGGTAGATGGCCGTGCCTGCGGCCTCGACGCCGGGGAGATGCCAGGTGACGACGCAACGCCAGTCGTTGCCCGGGCCGTTGGCCGCGACATGGCCGTCGCTCTTGTCGCACGCCGCCGTGACCCGCAGCTGCGCTTCGGTGACGGCGGGGCGGTTGAGCTGCTCGGTCTGCATCCGGTAGAGGTGGGCGAACGCCGTGGCGACCGACCGCTGCACCTTGTTCCGGTCGATGCCGGACCCCATCGACGGGGTCGCGACGGCGACGACCGCGAACGTGACGGCGAGCAGTCCGGCCAGCGGCAGCAGCCCGGCGGTGATCGCGCGGCGCCCGGAGCCGTCGTTGGTCAGGTTGGTGAAGTCGCGCCGCAGGAAGAGCAGATAGGCCAGCGTGGTCGCGGCCACGGCCCACACCAGGCTGACCGCGATGCCGATCAGCAGCGGGCCGACCTGCGCCGGGCTGGTGAACAGGCCGTTCCAGGCGATGAACGCGTAGCCGGGCAGGGACAGGCGTACGGCGACCGGCAGCGGCAGCAGTTGGGCCAGTTGCATCGCGAGCGCGACAAGCGCGGGCAGCAGCAGTCCCATCGGGGAGCGTCCCAGCACGACCGACCCGAGCAGGCCGATCGCGGCGAGGGCCAGCGTCGGGGCGAGCGCGCACGTCCAGGCGAGCAGCACGTTCCCGGCGGCGGCCGACGGCGACAGCAGGTGGCCGTCGAGGCCGACCAACGGCCGGTTCCCGACCGCCGCGAGCCCGCCGACCACGCCGGACGCGGTCAACCCGACCACGAGCAGCAGGATGACGGTGAGGCTGGCCAGTGCCTTCGCCGCGAAGATCCGGCGGTGCGACCGGACCGCCACCAGCAGGTGGCGCCAGGTGCCGAGCCGGTCCTCCGCGGCGAAGACGTCGCCGGCGACCAGCGAGGTCAGCAACGGAAGCGCCCAACTGCCCGAGAAGCCGAGCACCACCAGCGGCCCGGCCCACCCAGTGCCATGCATCCAGCGGCCGAAGAGCGTGTCGGAAGGAAGCGAACTCTGCCGGCTCACCGCGGCGACAAAGAGCCCCGGCGCGAGCCAGCAGGCGAGTACCAGCAGCCGGATGCGCCACTGCGAGACCAGCTTGACCAGTTCGAAGCGGTAGCCGCGCGCCACCGAGACGGGGCGCACCCCGACCGCGGTGCCGGCGGTGGTAGCGGTCGTGTCCACGGTCGTCGGCGTCGCGGTCATCGGCCGGCCTCCTCTTCTTCTTCGGTGAGGGCGAGGAACGCGGCTTCGAGCGGCGACGTCACGGGGGCGAGTTCGCGCACCGCGACGCCGGCGTGCACGAGCCGGGCCACCAGTTCGTCGAGTGCGGGCACCAGGGCGCGCACGACGAGCACTTCGGCGCCGCGCCAGGCCCGGGCGTCGTCCACGACGCCGATCCCGGCGGTGCCGGCGGCCAGCCGGCGGGCGGCCGGCAGGTCGGAGGTGAGCAGCCGGTAGTCGAGTTCCCGGTTCTCGGCGGCGAGCTTGCTCAAGCCGCCGGAGAAGACCACCCGCCCGGTGGCGAGGATGGTGGCCTCGGAGCAGAGTGCCTCCAGGTCGTCCATGCGGTGGCTGGAGATCACGACGGCGGTGCCGTCCGCGGCGAGCCTGGTGAGTACCCCGTGGACGTGTCTCTTCCCGGCCGGGTCAAGGCCGTTGGAGGGCTCGTCGAGCACGAGCAGCCGGGGCCTGGTGAGGAGGGCGGCGGCGAGTCCGAGTCGCTGTCGCATGCCCAGGGAGTAGCCGCGGACCCGGTCGTCGGCGACGTCGGTGAGCCCGACCTCGCCGAGTACGTCGCCGATCGCGCCCGTCCGCGCGTCGTGGCCGCGCAGTGCGACCAGCGCGGCGAGGTTCTGCCTGGCGGTGAGGGAGGGGTACAGGCCGGGCCCGTCGACGAAGCCGGCGACGCCGTCGGGGGCGGCGAGCGCCCGTCCGACCGGCGCGCCCAGAACGTCGAGCCGCCCGTCATCGGCGACGGCCAGGCCCAGCAGCAGGCCGAGCAGGGTCGTCTTGCCCGCGCCGTTCGGCCCGACCAGGCCGTGGATCTGCCCCTGCGCCACCTCCAGATCGATCCCGTCGAGCGCGACGACATCGCCGAACTACTGGGTGATCCCACGAGCCCGGACCGCGAGGGGTGCGTCCATGAGTCCCTTCCTCCTTACGACCTGGGGGTAATAGGGAGCGGGCTCGCGCCGCCCTGCGACTCCGCCTCCGGCGTTGTCGTCGGTCGACGAGTCCCCCACAGCCTGCGGCGTGGGAGGTACCCCCACCGCCTCGCCTCGCTCCTCCGCCTTGGATCCGAAGCCACATGACGCCGCTCCCTGATCCACTCCCTATTACCCCCCAGGTCGTCAGCCTCAAGGGACCCTAGGGACTGCGCCCAGCGCCTCCGCAGACGATGAGTTGAACTCTCGTGGAACATCAGGCGGCCGGAATCCACCACGTCGACGCCGGCGCCGTGACAGTGAGATGACTGCGTGTCATCACCGCCGGTCACGACCTGCGGCGGCGATGGCCGCGGGCCGGCAGCACCTGGCCATGGGACGGCCGGACTTGGCTGCGGGGAAGGCGGGCGTGGCCGTCAGCCGGACGGCATGGCGGCGGGCCGGACCGGCCGAGGGGCGTTTCGGGCGCACCCCGGCCGGTCCGGCCGAGCCGGGAACCCCGGCGACCCGGCTACCTGCCTACGACTTGACGTCGAATCAACTCGGCAGGCTCCACTGCTGGTTGGTGCTGTCGGAGCAGGTCCAGATCTGCAACCGGGTGCCGTTGGCCGAGCTGGGTCCGGTCGCGTCCAGGCACTTGCCGGAAGCGGGGTTCACCAGCTCGCCGTTGGACTGGTGCTGCCAGACCTGCGCACCGGTGCCGTTGCAGTCGTACAGCTGCACCTGGCTGCCGTCGGCGGTGCCGGCGGCAGCCACGTCCACGCACTTGCCGCCGTATCCGGTGATCTGGCCGGTGGTGCCGCCGCCCGTCCCGCCGCCGGTGCTGCCCCCGGTCAGCTGGTCGAAGATCCGGGAGTAGGCGTAGCCGACGGGCTTGTCGTAGTAGTCGACCTCCCAGAACGACAGTTCCTGCACGCCGTTGGAGGCGGCGAAACTCTCCAGCGTCTGCGCGTCGGACTGCGAGAAGTACTCGTTGTCGTCGTTCTGGCCGGCGATCGGGGTCAGTCCGATCCGGCCGTAGGCCGCCGAGGTGGAGATGCCGTAGAGGCCGGCGAGTTGGCCGGCGGTGGCGCGGGCAGGTCTCCGGCGGCACCACGGTGACCTATCTGACCTCGGGCCCGTGACGACGACCGGCGCGATGACCGGCGCGGCGACCGCATAGCAGGGTCGAGGGCGACGGGTCCGACGCTTACGACCTGGGGTCGTTACCGCGCCGGGCCCGTCGCCCATGCCGTACGCGGCAGTCAGGAGACCGTCGTCGTGGTCAGCACCGGGTTCGGCGAGGGGTAGCAGGCGGTCGGCGCGTTCACCGTGAAGATGCTGGAGGTCACGTTCGCGGTGAAGGTCAGGCCGGGGCTGGAGTAGCTGCTGCCCGCGAGTTGCGTCTGCACGGTGGCGCCGGACGCGCCGGCGGTCAGGTTCAGGTTCAGCGTCGGCAGCGTGAACGTGCTGCCGCCGCTGATCGGGCCGGGCACGGTCATCGATATGGTGCCGCCGCTCACCGAGACCGCCGGCGTGCCGGAGCCCAACCCGGAACCGCCGCTGAGCGTCGCGCCGTTCAGCGTCGCGTTCGCCGGCGCCGGGGCGGTCAGCGTCAGCGAGCTGATCGAGTTCACGGTGTTCCCGTTGACGGAACCGGGCACGGTGATCGCGTCCGGCGCCAGTGTCACGGCGAAGCCGCTCCCGGCGGCCACGGAAGCCGGCGCGGTGCCGTTGACTCCCGCGTCGATGGTGAACGTCTCCGCGGAGACGATCGGCGGTGTCGCCTGGCACGCCAGGCTCAGCGGATTGTCGGCGGCCGACGCCGCGCCGCAGGACAGCCCGAGCGCGGCGACCACGCCGAGCGCGGCCACGGGCAGAGCAAAACTGGTGCGCATATGTCTCTCCTGTTCCGGGGCTCCGGCCGCTTCGTCCAGGGCCGGGGCGGTGGTGGGGGTGTCACCGGGTCCGAGTCGTCAGGTGCATGACATGTTCAACGGCAGCCCACGTCGGAATATCCACCTGCCGACCCCTGTGGATAAGGGGGTGTTTCGGCCGTTGTGCCGCCGTCGACGGAACCGCGGATCCGACGTTCGACCAGGTCGCCGTAGGCGTTCGAGGGCAAGCCGCCTGCACTTCCGGAGCCTCGCAGCCGTGCCGCGTGCGCGATCCACGCCGAAACGGGTGTGGCTGAAATGGCCACAGTGACGCGCGGGGAAGGCGGGGAAGGCGGGGCCGGCTACGCGTTCGCCGCCGCGAACGCCTTCCCCGGGCAGCCTCCAGGACCCCGTCGGGGACGTAGGACGCGCCGAAGACCCGGGCGCACAACCGCGTCAGGCCCCGCGGGGACCCGAACCCGGGTTCCCGCGGGGCCTTTTCATCGGGCCCGCGCAGCCGTGTACGAGGCCGTCAGGGACGCCCGCCGATCCGGTCGACCACACCCACCTGCTCCTGGGCGGTCAACTCCGAGAACCAGCCGACCTGTCGCCATGCGCCGTCGACGCGCTCCGGATGGCTGCCCTTCTGCCGCATGCCCAGGTAGTCGTACGTCGAGCGGTCGAAGACGAGGGAGTAGGACATGCCGGGGTACGACACACCGACCCCGTGCCGGCCGAGCGCGTCCACCTGGTCGTGATCCACCTTGATCCGGGGCAGCTTCGCCAGGGTTTCGAACGCGGCGGCCTGCAACCCGGGCGGCATGACCCGCGGTCCCTTCATGAGCAGGCACGCCGTGATGTACACCTGCGCGTCAGGATCGGCCACGGGCTTGGCCGTGCTGTTGCCGTCGACGACCACAGACTTCACGACGCCCTGCCCGTACCCGAGCCACTTGAGGAGTGCGTCGGGGTCGGTCGGCCACTTCTTCAACTCCGCGTACTGGGTGGGCGGTGACGGCACCTCGTGCTTGCCCAGCGGAGGGTCGATGTGGACCTTGCCGAGTTCCACCCGCTTGGAGGGCTTGGAACCGTCCACCGACAGCCAGCTCTCGTCGGTCCAGGTCCTGGCCTTCCCGCCCTTCAGGGGCGTTCGCGTGGTGAGCGTCCTGACGTAGAGGTACTGGTCGTTGCGCGGGATCGGCAGTGGGTCGCTGTCGGCGAGCGTCCTGTTCGCGGCCATGTGCAGCACCTGCGCCGCGCTGACCGTGTCCATCCGCGGGGAGTGGGTACTCCCGCCGCCGGTCGAGGCCACCACGGCGGAGCCCGCCACCGCGGCGGCCACGGTCGCGGCCACCGCGATACGGAACGCGGTACGCCTGGGCAGCAGGGCGGACACCCCGCGGCGGCTCTCGCCGGCGATCACCCGCTCCAGCCGGTCGCGGGCCGCCGAGCGGGCGTTCGCGGTCAACGGGGGCGTGTCGGCCGCCAGTTCCCGCACGGAAACGAAGTCGTCCATGATCGGGCTCCTATTGCTCTTCTTGCAGGGTTGTGGGATCTGACCCGCCCAGCGCTTCGCGCAGCCTGCCGCGCGCCCGGTGCAGCCGTGAACGCACGGTGCCCACTGGTATGCCCAGGGCCTCGGCGGCCTCCGCGTAGTCGAGATCCCCCCACGCGATCACCAGCAGCACGTCCCGGTAGCGCGCCGGCAACTTCGCCAGGGCGCCGGCCAGCGCTCCTCGGGCGCTCTCGGCGGAGACCCGGGCCGCCACCTGCTCCGCCACCGGTTCGCCGTCGCCGCCTTCCTCGTCCGGTACGGTCACGGCCACCCGCGACAGGGCGCGGAGCCGGCGGGCCTCGGCCCGCCGGTGGTCACCGACGAGATTGGTCACGATCCCGTACAGCCACGGGCGCGCATGCGGCCGGGACACGTCGTACCGGCGGCGCCGCTGAAAGGCGACGACGAAAACCTCGGCCATCAGGTCGTCGGCGACTTCCACGCCGACCCGTCTCGCCGCGTACCGGTGGATGTCGTCGGCGTAGCGGTCGAACAGCACGGCGAACGCCTCGGGTTCGTCCCAGGACTTCTCGATGACCGCCGCGTCGGACCCGAACTCCTCCTCCGGAACCGGGACATGGCTGACACCGACACCCACTGCGGCGGTCATCGGCCGCCTCGCACAGAACTCATGGGCTTCCCTCGAAGAGTCGGGCAGGTCATCTACTGTCCGTCGATGCCCGCCTTCGAGTTCCCGGCGCCCCGAGATGCGACGCACGGTGCCGTCCGAGGACACGGCACCGCGTCCGAGGATCGGCCGAAATTCATCCTCCGGCCTCTGTGCGAACTCTTGACGCTAAATGGCATGGACCGCTCAACTATCCGCATGGATAGGAAGAGACACTTCGTAATGCGAGCCAGGCCGTGATCGCCGGCATCCGCAGTCCCTACCGCCGGGCGCTCGCCGCCCTGTCCGTGCTGGCCGCGGGCGCGGCACTCATCGCCGTGCCGGGTACCGCCGTGGCCGACGCCGCGCCGCCCGCCGCGACCACCGCCGCCACCACCGCCACCGTCTCCGCTCCCGACACAGCCCCCGCCGCCTCTCCCGGCACCTCCTCCGCCTCCTCCATGACGTCGGCCCACGACGCGCTGGTCCGCCTGATCGGCAAGGCCCACGCCGCCCAGATCGACCTCCGCCAACTGCCCGGCGGCGCCGACCGCTACCAGGTCGAGGCGCAGGACGGCCACCTGACCGTCAGCGGCACGACCCCGGCGACCGCGCTGCGCGGCTTCGGCGCGTACCTGCACAACGTCGTGCACGCGGACTTCTCGCTCAACGGCGACCAGGTGCGCCTCCCGGCGAAGCTCCCCCTCCCCGCGACCCCGATCACCGATGACGCCGTCGTGGCCCACCGGTTCGCGCTCAACGACACGAACGAGGGCTACAGCGGGCCGTACATGACCTGGGCCGAGTGGCAGCACCGCATCGACGTCCTCGCGCTGGACGGGATCAACGAGGTGCTGGTCTACGAGGGCCAGGACGCGGTGTACGAGCAGACGTTCGAGAAGTTCGGCTACACCGCGTCCGACATGCGGTCCTGGATCCCCCAGCCCGGCCACCAGTCGTGGTGGATGTTGCAGAACCTGTGCTGCCTCGGCAGCCCGGTCCCGCAGCAGCTGATCGACTCCCGGGCCGAACTCGGCCGGCAGATCACCTCCCGGCTGACCTCGCTCGGCATGACCCCGGTGCTGCCCGGCTACTACGGCACCGTGCCGCCGAACTTCGCGCAGCAGAACGCGGGCGCGCACACCATCCCGCAGGGCACCTGGAACGGCCTGAAGCGGCCCGACTGGCTCGACCCCACCGGCCCGGACTTCACCGCCGTGGCCTCGACGTTCTACCAGGTGCAGACCCGGCTGTTCGGGCCGAGCTCGATGTACAAGATGGACCTGCTGCACGAGGGCGGCCAGGCCGGCGACGTGGACATCCCGGACGCCTCCCGCGCCGTGCAGGACGCCCTGGAGAAGGCCCACCCCGACGCGATCTGGGCCATCCTCGGCTGGGAGAACAACCCGTTGCAGGCCACGCTCAACGCGGTCGACAAGTCGAAGATGCTCGTCGTGGACGGCAACTCCGACCAGCCGAACATCACCGACCGGGACCACGACTTCGACGGGGCGCCCTACGCCTTCGGCACCATCTGGAACTTCGGCGGCCACACCAACCTCGGCACCAGCCTGACCACATGGAACACCAAGTTCCACCAGTGGCTCGCGCGGCCGGGAACGGCCCTGAACGGGATCGCCATGATGCCCGAGGCCATCGACAACAACCCGGCGGCCGTGAAGTTCTTCACCGACATGGCCTGGGAACCGGCCGCGGTCGACGTCCACCCGTGGATCGCCGACTACGCCACCGCCCGGTACGGCGGGACCGACCCGAACGCGACGGCCGCCTGGAGCATCCTGGCCGACACCGTCTACTCCTGGCCCGCGACCAACGACACCAAACACATCACCGGCGTCTACGAGTTGCAGCCGTCACTGACCAAGAGCGGCGGCACGGTAAACTACGATCCCGCTCAACTCCGGCTGGCACTGAGCGACTTGCTCGCGGTGCGCCCATCTCTGCGGACCAGCACCGCGTACCGCTACGACGTCGTCGACCTCGCCCGGCAGGTGCTCGCCAACGACGGGCGGACCCTGCTGCCGCAGATCCGCGCCTCCTACTCCGCCCATGACCGGTCGCTGTTCGAGGAGTTGACCGGCAAGTTCACCGGCGAGATGAAGCTTCTCGACCAACTGCTGGCCACCGACAGCAACTTCCTGTTCGGCAGCTGGCAAGCGGACGCCGCGGCGCAGGCCGGTTCGCCGGCCGAGGCGGCGGCGCTGCAGTACGACGCCCGTTCCCTGCTCACCCAGTGGTCGAAGACCGGCGTGATCCAGGACTACGCCGCCCGCGAGTGGAACGGCCTGGTGGGCGACTACTACCTGCCGCGGTGGCAGAAGTACTTCAGCGGCCTCGACCAGTCCCTTCGGACCGGCGACCCGGCACCGGCCATCGACTGGATCGCCGTCGCCGAGCAGTGGGACGAGAAGACCACGCAGTACCGCAGCACCCCGACCGGCGACGCCCACGCACTTGCCGAGCAGGTCGCCACCGTCCCCGCGGGCAGCGTGTCGCTCGACTCGGCGCAGCCGGGCGCGAAGCCGCGCGGCACCGTCCGGGTGACGGCGACGTTCGCCAACGACAACCCGGCGCGCGCCGCCCGGCAGCCGGCCTTCGTACTCAAGGCGCCGGCCGGATACCGGGTCGATCCGGTGACCCGGCCGACGTCGGCGGACGTGGCCGCCGGCGGTACGACGAGCCGGAGTTGGGACGTGACGGTCCCCGCGACCGCCACGCCCGCGACGGTGGCCCAGCTGTCCGCGCGGGTCACCTGGAGTTCCGGCAGCGCGCACGGCTCGGCCACGGCCGGCAGCGGCGTACTCGTCGCCGGCGCCGTGTCCGACCCGTACCGCACCACCGCCACCACGCCGTTGACGGTGGCCCAGAACGGCTCCACGCTCGCCATCGCCGGCGGCGGGACCGACCAGTACGCGGGCGCGAACGAGTACGGCACGATCTATCGCCCCCAACTCCTCGCCGACCGCACGTCGGTGACGACACAGGTACGGGAACAGGGCGACAGCGCGCCCTACGCCCGGGCCGGCCTGGTGATCGCCTCCGACCTGTCCGCACCGGGATCGGGCGGCTACGCCACACTGGCGGTCACTCCGGAGCACGGCTGCATGCTGAGCTGGGACGCCAACGGGGACGGCCGGCTCGACCACTACATCGAGGACGACGGGTTCACCGTCCCCGCGTACGTCCGGATCAGCCGGACCGGCGACACGGTCACCGGCGCGTGCAGCACCGACGGCACGAACTGGGCGATCGTCGGGTCGGCGACCCTGCCCGGCATGAGCCCGGCCGAGGACGCGGGCGTGGACTTCTCGGCGGTCAACCAGAACACCCACCAGAGCGGCTATGCCGTCTTCCACGGCCTGACCGTGTCCGGCTACGCGCCGCGCGACAGCTCCGGGGACCCGGTGGTGAGCGTCGGCCGGCCGGCGACCGCACTCTCCTCGGAGGCCGGCAGCCCGCCGTCGGCGGCCGACGACGGCGACCGGACCAACAAGCAGTACTGGGGCGGGGTGATCGGCGACGGGAGCACCTGGTGGCAGGTCGACCTCGGCTCGGACCAGCAGCTCTCGTCGGTGAACGTGCGCAACTACGTCGACGGAAAGCGTTACTACACCTACCTGTTGGAGGGAAGCACGGACGGCACCCACTGGTTCTCGCTCGGCGGTAAACTCTCGACCGCGGTGGCCGCCGACGCCGGGGACGCGTACGCGATGGACGCCCAGGCCCGCTATGTACGGGTGGTGGGCCTGTCCAACTCGGCCAACGGCACGTTCCACTTGAGCGAGGTCACCGTGCGGGCCGCCGCCGGCTGATGCTGCGGCCTCTCGCAGGCGCCGGAATCCGGGAGGCCACCAAGTGACGAACGGCGCCAGCGGCACCGCCGTACTGCGCGAGCTCAACCGCATCGCGGTGCTCGACGCGGTACGGCGGGCCGTGCCGGTTCCGTTGCGCATCGCCGAGATCGCCGACCGTACCGGCCTGGCGCGGCCCACCGTGCGCCAGGCCGTCGACCTGCTGATCGAGGGGGCGTGGCTGGTCGCCGTACCAGGCGCCGAGGACCGCTCGGTCGGCCGGCCGGCCACGCGCTTCGCGCTCGACGGCCGGTCGCGTCCCGTGCTCGGCATCGACGTCGGGCCGCATCGGGTCACCGCCGTGGTGGCCGAGGTCAGCGGGCGCCATCTCGCGATGGTCCGCAAGGTCGTCGGCCGCTCGCGCGCGGCCGACGTCCTGTCCGCGATGGACGCCGCCGTGCATTCCGCGCTCGCCGACGCGGGGATCGCCGCCGCATCGGTCGTCGCGGCGGCCGCCGGTTCGCCCGGCCTGATCGACGCCGCGTCCGGCACCGTGAAGCTCGCGCCGAGCGTCGCGGGATGGCCGTCGCTGGCGATCGTCGAGCACCTGCGGGCCATCGTGCCGTGCGCCGTACGCCTGGAGAACGACGCCAACCTCGCCGCGCTCGCGCTGGCCCGCGCGCAGGACGACCCGAACGGGACGCTGCTCGCCGTGCAGTGGGGTGAGCGTCTCGGCGCCGGGATCGTGATCGACGGCCGGCTGCACCGGGGATCGCGGAGCGCCGCCGGCGAGATCGGGTTCATCGGGGAGGGCACCCGCCTGGTCACGGCCGGCGGCCGCGGCGAGTTGGAGAACCGGCTGTCGTCCGACGCGATCGGCCGGCGCGGCATCGAAGCGGCCGCCGCACATCCGCGGTCCGACCTCGCCACGCAGATCGCGGCCGGCGCCGACCCGGCCGCCGCCGTCTTCACCGCGGCCACCCGCCGCGACCAGGCCGCACTCGCCGTCGTCGACGACATCGCGGCCACCTTCGCGCGCGCGATCGCCCCCGTCGTCCTCGCCCTCGCCCCCGGCGCGGTCGTGATCGGCGGCGGAGTGGCCCGGGCGGGCCCGGTCCTGGCCCGCGCCATCGCCGCGCACCTCGCCGAGCGCGTCCTCGTCTGCCCCCGGGTCTCCCTGTCCGCCCTGGCCGAGGACGCCGTCGTCTCCGGCGCCATCCAACTCTCCACCGACGACGTCTGGACCGCCGCCCTCACCTGACGCCCCGCCACACGAGGACGACGACGTCCGGTTCCCCCGACCGGCCACGGCGGGCCGGAGCGAACGAGGCCGGTCGCCGCCACCTCTGATTCCCTGATCGCCGACGTCGATCCCCTGCCGAGCAGCGCTTGGGACGGTGCAGGACTCGGTACAGGACTCTCAGCACCATCCCAGCGCGGGACACAGCGAGAGGCCGGCTCCCGAAAGAGTCGACCCCATCTGACCTGTGCGTTTGCCAGCCGGCCGCTCCCCGCCGACCCCTGCGGTCACCTTCTGCGGCTTTCGATCCAACGTCGCGAGCTCCTGCCGACGACCTGCAAGTCCACCACGCCCGTCGACCTCACTACATGTCACTAACAACGATGTTAGCAACATAGACGTTAGTGAAAGCTTCGCCAGTTGTTGCTCACAGCCATGAGTCGAACCCGGACAGCGCTGGATCGATGTCCGTCGTCTCACGCGACGGAGACGGGAGGACCCGCGAGCCGACGTCGAGCCGTCGTTGGAGGGCAGGACAGAGGAGAGCCCGAACGCCGCCGTCACAAGTGGCCGACTATCGCGATGGGCGCGACCCACACCACCAGTTCACCGTTGCCGACCGCGTAGAGGAGGGGCATCGCCCTTCCGTTTACGGCACTTGGTCCCGCGCCAAGAACACGTGCGGGCCAAGAACCCGTGCAGACGGTCGGAGTTCGCTGGAGGCAGCGGCGGCACCGTCCGGGCCGGCCGTGCCGGGTTGTCGGTGGCGGCTGCTTTCATGACGCCATGAGCACTGTGCACGAGATCGCCGCCCTCCTCCCCGGCCCCGCCGAACTCCGCGTCCATTTGCGCGCGTTGGCCCTCCTGGACGCCACGCTCAGCGGCGATCCGCGGTTCTGCTGCTACACCTTCGACACCACCTGGGGCCCCGGCGAGGAAGCCGCCCTGATGGAGAACGGCTCGGGGGACGACTTCTCCGTCCTCTTCTCCCCGGCCGGCGTGCTCATACGCGGATTCGCGCACGAGTCGGAGATGAGCCCGTACGGGACGGACGACGAGCAGGTCTGGCCCGGTGTCATCGACGACGTACCCGCCTCGCTGAGCCCGATCCTGGACGAACCCGCCTTCCACGAGGAGGGCATCGACGCCCCTCGCGTCACCGCCTGCCTGTGGCGGGAGACCGGCGATACGACCTGGCGCACCGGCCCGGCCATCGCCTTCCCGCCCGGCAGCGAGGCCCCGGACGGCTCCGGCTTCCTCTTCCACCTCCTCGCCAACCGCTCCCCCGAAGCCGTCCAGGCCCACTTCGAGGACTACTACGAGCGCCCCGTCCCCCTCGAAGTCGTCCGCCATGTCCTCGCCGGGCATCCCCTCACCCCCGCGATCACCGCGGCCCTCGACTCCGACCACCTCGACGACCACCCGGACCACCCCGCCGCCCACACCACCCC
>NZ_JACEGK010000080.1:0-19398 GCF_056859195.1 Streptomyces sp. NH27 | reverse complement strand
CCGATGCCATGTACGACACGTCAGGTGGAAGAAGGGTTGTATCGCGGACGACGAAATTCCAAGATCTTCTCAGAGCACGTGCTGCCGGTACCTGTCTGCGACCTCCGCAAGCACCTCGGTGCCTTTCCTGGCCCACAAAGCGGGGTTGAAGATCTCCACCTCCACCTGTCCCTGGTATCCGGCCTCGTCGACTCGCGCGCGCAATCCCCGCAGATCGACACAGCCGTCACCGAGTTGCCCGCGCCCGAGCAGCACTCCTTCGGGCAGCGGCGTCACCCAGTCCGCGACTTGGAAGCACGCGATCCGGCCGCTCGCACCGGCGCGCGCGATCCCGGCCTCCGCCCGGTCGTCCCACCACAGGTGGTACGTGTCCACCACGACGCCGACGTGCTCGGGCGCGAAACGCTCCGCGATGTCCAGCGCCTGGCCCAGGGTGGAGACCACGCAGCGGTCCGAGGCGAACATCGGGTGCAGCGGCTCGATTGCCAGCCGCACACCGCGCTCCGCCGCATACGGCACGAGCGTGCCGATCGCGTCCGCGACCCGCTCTCTGGCGGCGGCGATGTCGCGGTCTCCTTCGGGCAGACCGCCGGAGACCAGCACCAGGGTGCCGGTGCCGAGTGTGGCGGCCTCGTCGATCGCCGCACGGTTGTCGTCCAGGGCCGCCGCCCGCCGCGCCGGGTCGGACGCGGTGAAGAAGCCGCCCCGGCACAGAGAGGTGACGGTGATCCCGTGGTCGCTCATCAGCGCGGCCGCGCTCTGCACGCCGTGCTCCTGGACCGGCGCGCGCCACAGGCCGACCGACGTGATGCCGAGGGCCGCGCAGCCCTCGGCGAGTTCGGGCAGCGACCACTGCTTGAGGGTCTCCTGGTTGATGCTCAGGCGCGCGATGCCCTGCGCGGCATCCTGGGTCTCGGTCATGCATCCACTCCGTATACGGCCAGCAGCCCGCGCATCCGGGCTTCGGCGAGTGCGGGGTCGGGGAACAGCCCCACCCGGTCGGCGAGTTCGTACGCGCGCGCAAGATGCGGAAGGGAACGCGCGGACTGGAGGCCGCCGACCATGGTGAAGTGCTCCTGGTGTCCCGCCAGCCAGGCGAGCAGGACCACACCGGTCTTGTAGAAGCGGGTAGGCGCCTCAAAGAGGTGCCGGGACAAGCCGACGGTCGGGTCCAACAGCCCCCGGAACCCGGCTGCGTCCCCTATGTCCAGGGCGCTGACCGCAGCGGCGGCCAGCGGCGCGAGTGGGTCGAAAATGCCGAGCAGGGCATGGCTGAAGCCCTCGTCATCGCCCTCGATCAGCTTCGGATAGTTGAAGTCGTCGCCGGTGTAGCAGCGCACTCCCTCTGGCAGGCGGCGGCGCAGCGCGACCTCACGGTCCGCGTCGAGCAGAGAGATCTTGACACCGTCGATCTTGTCCGGATGGGCGGCGATCACCTCCAGGAACGTCTCGGTCGCGGCGTCGAGGTCGTCGCTGCCCCAGTAGCCGGCGAGCGCGGGGTCGAACATCGGGCCGAGCCAGTGCAGGATCACCCGGTCCGCGGACTGCCGCAGCAAGTGCCCGTAGACCTCCAGGTAGTCGTCCGGCCCCTTGGCGACGGAGGCCAGGGCACGCGAGGCCATGAGGATGGCCTGCGAACCGGCCGCTTCCACCACTGCCAGCTGCTCCTCGTAGGCGGCCGTGACCTCGGCGAGGGTGACCATGGAGCCGGTGGGACCGACGAGCTGGTCAGTGCCGACGCCGCAGGCGATTCGACCGCCCACCGCATGCGCCTCGGCGGACGACCTGCGGATCAGTTCCGCCGCGACCGGCCAGTCCAGGCCCATCCCGCGCTGCGCGGTGTCCATGGCCTCGGCCACCCCGAGCCCGTGGCTCCACAGGTGGCGACGGAACGCCAGAGTCGCGTCCCAGTCGACGGCCGCGGGCGCGTCGGCGGCGGTGCGCAGCGGGTCGGCGACGACATGGGCGGCGGAGTACACGACTCTGCTGCGAAGTGGCAGGCCCGCGGAGTGGACGACCGACTCCGACCTGGGCTGGTAGGAACGTGGTTCACCCGACGTGTCGGGAAGCAGGATGGTCACAGCGACAGCTCCGGAACCTCGAAGCGGCGGCCTTCCTCGGAGGACTTCAGGCCGAGTTCGGCGAGTTGCACGCCCCGTGCCCCGGCCAGCAAGTCCCACTGCCACGGCTCGTCGAGCACCACGTGGCGCAGGAAGAGCTCCCACTGGGCCTTGAAGCCGTTGTCGAAGTCTGCGTTGTCGGGCACTTCCTGCCACTGGTCACGGAAGGACTCCGTGGCGGGCAGGTCGGGGTTCCAGACCGGCTTGGGGGTCGCCGAGCGGTGCTGGGCCCGGCAGTTGCGCAGACCGGCGACGGCGGAGCCATGGGTGCCGTCCACCTGGAATTCGACCAGTTCGTCCCGGTTGACCCGCACCGTCCAGGAGGAGTTGATCTGCGCGATCGCGCCGCCCTCCAACTCGAAGATGCCGTAGGCGGCGTCGTCCGCGGTGGCCTCGTACGGCTTGCCCTGCTCGTCCCAGCGCTGCGGGATGTGCGTGGCGGTGAGCGCCTGCACGCTGCGCACCCTGCCGAACAGCTCGTGCAGCACGTAGTCCCAGTGCGGGAACATGTCCGCCACGATGCCGCCGCCGTCCTGGGCGCGGTAGTTCCACGAGGGGCGCTGGGCGCTCTGCCAGTCGCCCTCGAAGACCCAGTAGCCGAACTCACCGCGGACGGAGAGGATCTGGCCGAAGAAGCCGCCCTCGACCAGGCGCCGAAGTTTGCGCAGGCCCGGCAGGAAGAGCTTGTCCTGCACCACCCCGTGTTTGACGCCGGCCGCCGTGGCGAGCCTGGCGAGTTCCAGAGCCCCGGCCAGCGTGGTGCTGGTCGGCTTTTCGCAGTAGATGTGCTTGCCTGCCGCGATGGCCTGTTTGACAGCCTCCTCGCGGGCCGAGGTCACCTGCGCGTCGAAGTAGATCTCGACCGAGGGGTCGGCGAGTACGGCGTCGAGGTCGGTGGTCCAGTGCTCGATACCGTGCTGCTCGGCGATCGCGCGCAGTGCGTGCTCGCGGCGGCCGACCAGGACCGGCTCCGGCCACAGCACCGTGCCGTCGCCGAGATCGAGGCCGCCCTGCTCGCGCAGGCTGAGGATGGATCGGACCAGGTGCTGCCGATAGCCCATGCGTCCGGTGACGCCGTTCATGGCG
Source organism: Streptomyces sp. NH27 (assembly GCF_056859195.1). Lineage (NCBI taxonomy): Bacteria > Bacillati > Actinomycetota > Actinomycetes > Kitasatosporales > Streptomycetaceae > Streptomyces > Streptomyces sp. NH27. Next base: position 16,192 of record NZ_JACEGK010000080.1, on the reverse strand, counting down.
ATCCGCACGGTCTTGCGTGTCATGGGGGTCTCTCCTGAGCGGTCGGGGATGAGGCGCGAAGGCCGGATATGAGGCATTCATGCATAGCAAGCGCTTTCTTCCTCGTCACGCTAGCTTGCATGGGCGGTGGTCGACAAGACTCTCCTGGATGCGAATGTAAGCGCTTGCTGACATCGTGGCCTACGGGAAGGCACTGCCGCTGCCACACACGCCAGCGAGGTGAGAGCATGTGCCGCGGCGGTCGGCGGCCACACGACGCCGGTCCGGGCGATCCGCGATCCCAGCCGCCGCACGAGGAGGTCAGGACCGATATGGCAGTGACGCTGGCCGACGTCGCGGCACGCGCGGGAGTGTCGTCGGCGACCGTCTCCCGGGTGCTGAACGGCAACTATCCCGTGGCCGGCAGCACCAGAGAACGGGTGCGGCGGGCCGTGGCGGAACTGGACTACGTCGTCAACGGACAGGCGAGAGCGCTCGCGGCGGCCAGTTCCGATCTCGTCGGCGTCCTCGTCAACGATGTGGCGGACCCTTTCTTCGGCTTGATCGCCAGCGCCCTCCAGCGCGAAATCGGCGCCGGCCCCGGCAACCCACCGGGCGGCGGCAAGCTCGCGGTCGTCTGCAACACCGGCGGATCGCCCGAGGCCGAACTCACCTATCTCACCCTGCTCGAACGCCAGCGCGCAGCCGGTGTAGTGCTGACTGGAGGCGCCGTCGAGGACAAACAGCACACCGCCGCGGTTGCCGCCCGGCTGGCCCGGCTGGCGTCCTCAGGCACCCGGATCGTGCTGTGCGGCCGCCCCCCGCTGCCCGAAACCGCGCCGGGCATCACGACCATCGCCTTCGACAACTGCGGCGGGGCCCGGCGGCTGACCGAGCACCTGCTGTCGCTGGGACACCGCCGGATCGGCTGCGTGGCAGGCCCGGTCGAGCGCAGTACGACTCGGCACCGCCTCGAAGGCCACCGTGCCGCGCTGGCCGCGTACGGACTCGCGCCGCAGACCCCGGACGGGGCAGACCTCGGCGACCTGCCGGGCCAACCCGTGGTGCACGGTGGCTACGACCGGTCCTCCGGCTACGACGGCGCGCTGGAACTCCTGCGCAAGGACCCATCCGTGACCGCGATCGTGGCTGCCAACGACACGGCCGCTCTCGGGGTGTGCGCCGCCCTGCGCGACCGCGGACTGAGCGTTCCCGGCGATATCTCGGTGGCGGGTTTCGACGACTTGCCGTTCAGCGTGGACGCCTCGCCCGCGCTGACCACGGTCCGCATCCCTCTCCAGGAGGCCGGCGCGCGGGCCGGCCGGTTGGTGCTGGGGCGCTCGGCTCCACCGCCGGGTTCGGTGGCCACCGTGATCACCGAACTGATGGTCCGCGGCTCCACCGCGCCGCCCGCGGACGCCGCCCGCTGAAAGTTATCCACAGGCTGAAAGAAGGGACTTCCGCTCAGCGCCAGCACGGGCCTACCTTTGACTCAGGCAAAGGAAATACCGAAAGCCGGGGCAGTCATGGCAATTCAGGAGATCCGCGAATTCAATCGCTTCTACACCAACCTCATCGGCGCGCTCGACTACAGCCGCCACCTGCACACACCGTTCACGCTCACCGAGGCCCGCGTGCTGTACGAACTCGCGCACGCGCGACGCACGGACGCGGCCGACCTGCGGGTGGAGTTGTCGCTCGACGCGGGCCATCTCAGCCGGATACTGTCGAAGTTCGAGGAGCGGCATCTCGTCACGCGCAGACCCTCCGAGCAGGACGCAAGAAGGCAGCGGATAGAGCTGACCACCCGGGGGAAGGAAGCGGCCTCGCTGCTGGAGGAGCGCTCCCAGGAGGCCGTGAGCTCCCTGGTCGGCCAGATAGCGCCGGAGGACCGGCCGCGGCTGACCGCCGCGATGAGCACAGTCCGGGAGATCCTGCACGACGACCACCGGATCACCACCGGCCCTCGCGTGACCCTGCGCGGTCCCCGCTCGGGCGATCTGGGATGGGTGATCGAGCGCAACGCCGCGGTGTGCGCGACGGAGCACGGCTGGGACGAGGAGTACGAAGCCTTTGTCGCGCGCATCGTCGCGGACTACGCGTCGGCTCACGATCCGCGGCGCGAGGCAATGTGGGTGGCCGAACTCGACGGCGAGCGAGCGGGGTGCGTCTTCTGCTTGCGTGGCGACGCTCCCGATACCGCCCGGCTGCGACTGCTGCTGGTCGATCCGGCTGCCCGCGGACACGGGATAGGCGGGCGGTTGGTGGACACGTGCATCGCCTTCGCCCGCCAGGCCGCCTACACCGAACTTGTCCTGTGGACCAACGACGTGCTGGCCGGCGCCCACAGAATCTACGAGCGGGCCGGTTTCGAACTGGTCGCCCAGAAGTCGCAGCACAGTTTCGGACGGGAGCTGATGGGCCAGGACTGGCATCTGGCCCTGTAGCCAAAGCCGATTTCGAAGTCGAAAGGAGGCCGCATCAGGCGTGATACGCGGGCGACACGATGCTCAGGGGCACCTGGTCCCGGTTGACCCCACGCGGGCCCGTGCCTAGTGTCCGGCGAATGAAACTCGCCTTCTCCACCCTCGGACTTCCCACGCTGCCCATCGAGCAGGTCGTGCGGCTCGCGGCAGAAAACGGCTACCACGGCGTCGAGTTGCGCGCGAGCGAAGAGGAACCGGTACACCCGGGGCTTTCCGCAGGTGAACGCGGCCGCGTGGTCGAGCAGTTCGCGGCGGCCGACATCACCGTCCTCACCGTGGCCGCCTACGCAAAGGTGGCTGCGCCCGGCGAGGACGGCCCGGTGCTTGCCGAGGTCGAGGCCGCGGTGGACCTCGCAGCCGACCTGGGGGCGTCCTTCGTCCGGGTCTTCCCGGGCGGCGGCGACCTGACCGCTGCCGAGGCTGACGCCCTGGCCGAGCGGCGGCTGGCCACGGTGGCGCCGATCGCGGCCGACCGCGGAGTCCGGGTACTGCTGGAGACACACGACTCGCACCGGTCCGGCGCCGACGTGGCGCGGGTGCTGGGTACCGTCGGACACCACACCGTGGGCGCGATCTGGGACGTGATGCACACCTGGCTGGCCGGGGAGCAGCCGTCCTCGACGTACCCGGCGCTTGCGCCCTACCTGGGCTATGTACAGGTCAAGGACATCGCCTCGGCGGAGGACCGGACGCCGCTGCCGCTCGGCAAGGGGGCGCTGCCACTGGCGGAGACGATCGAAGTGCTCAGCCGCGCCGAATGGGACGGCTGGCTGTGCTGGGAGTACGAGAAGAGGTGGTACCCGCAGGCGGAGGAGTTGCCGGGCCTGTTGGCGGCCGGGCGGGACCATCTGGTCCGGCTGCTGTCGGAGTCGGCCTGATCGGCCTGATGCGCTAACGACCTGGGGGGTAATAGGGAGTGGTGGATCGGGGAGCGGCGTCATGTGGCTTCGGATCCAAGGCGGAGGAGGGAGGCGATGCTGGGGGCACTCCCCCTGGCTCGCCGGGGGCACCTCCACCCACGCCGCAGGCTGTGGGGAATCGTCGACCGACGACAACGCCGGAGGCGAAGTCGCAGGGCGGCGCGAGCCCGCTCCCTGTCACCCCCCAGGTCGTAAGGGCCGCCGGCCGACCATGGGTTCGGCCCGGACGGGCGCTGGCCAGGACGCGGGAGTCGGTGCTGCGGACGGACATCGCGCGGGAGCGGTGGATCTGCCAGCCGCCTGGCTCGGTGTGCCATGACTGGCTGGTGCGGACGTTGCGGGAGTCCGGCACCGAACCGGACATGGCTTACCAGATCGGTGAGTACGGCACTCAGGTCGCGCTGGTGGCAGCCGGGTTGGGCATCGCGCTGGTGCCCCGGCTGGGCCGGGGACCGCTGCCCGAGGGGGTGCGGGTGCTGCGGCTGGAGCCGGCTCCAGTGCGGCGGGTGTACGCGCTGTGGCGGAAGGGCGCGGCCCGGCGACCGGCGATCACGGCCGCCGTCGACACGCTTCGGGCGCACTGGCAGGAGGCGGCGTGAGTAGGGCTCGTCACCCGGCCCGGCCCGGGGCAGGTCGGGTCGGGTGACGGTTTGGGAGCTTCGGTGGTCGGGTCAGACCGCTGAACGGACCTCGCCGGTGAAGGTGCGCCACAGCTCGGCGTACCGCCCGTCGCGGGTGAGCAGTTCGTCGTGGGTGCCGTCCTCGACGACACGGCCATGGTCGAGGACCACGACCCGGTCGGCTCTGGCGGCGGTGCTCAGCCGGTGTGCGACCACGAGGGTGGTGCGGCGCACGGACAACCGGTCGGCGGCCTGGTTGACCAGGGCTTCGGTGGCGAGGTCGAGTGCTGCGGTGGCTTCGTCGAGCAGCAGGACGGCGGGGTCGACGAGTTCGGCGCGGGCCAGGGCGATGAGCTGGCGTTGGCCGGCGGACAGGTTCCGGCCTCGTTCGGCGACTTGGTGGAGGTAGCCCCCTTCAAGGGTGGCGATCATCCCGTCGGCGCCCACGGCGCGGGCGGCGGCCTCCACCTCGGCGTCGGTCGCGTCCATCCGTCCGTACGCGATGGCGTCGCGCACGGTGCCCGCGAACAGGTACGGCTCCTGGGGGACGACACCGAGCTGCTGTCGGTAGCCGGTCAGGTCGAACTCGCGGATATCGGTGCCGTCGACGAGGACGGCGCCACCGGTCGGGTCGTAGTAGCGAGCAGCGAGTTTGACCAGCGTGGACTTGCCTGCGCCGGTCTCGCCGACGAAGGCGACGGTCTGGCCGGCGGGCACTCGCAGGTCGATGCCGGCCAGGGCGTCGGTTCCCGCGGCGTCGGCGCCGCCGTAGCGGAAGTGGATGTCCTGGAAGGTGATCTCGCCGCGCAGACGGTGCACCGGCCGCGGGTCCCGCGCCTCCGGGGTGGTGGTAGGCCGGCGCAGCAGTTCGCGGATGCGGCCGAGCGAGACCGTGGCCTGCTGGAAACCGTCGAAGACCTGGGAGAGTTGCTGCACCGGGGAGAAGAACAGGTCGATGTAGAGCAGGTAGGCGACCAGGGCGCCCGCGGTCAGGGTGCCCGCGTTGACCCGGTGGGTGCCGACGATCAGCACCAGCGCCGCCGCCACGCTCGACAGCAGTTGCACGAACGGGAAGTACACCGAGATCAGGAACTGGCCGCGGACCCGGGCCGTGCGGTATTCGTCGCTACGGCTGAGGAAGCGCTGGGCGCCGTGCTGCTCACCGCGGAACGCCTGGACCACGCGCAGACCGGCCACGTGTTCCTGCAGGTCGGAGTTGACGACGGCGATCCGCTCGCGCGCGGACTCGTACGCGCGCACGGACTTGCGGCGAAAGACCCAGGTGGCGACCACCAGCAGGGGCAGGGTGGCGAAGACCAGCAGGGCGAGCTGCACGTCGATGGCGAGCAGCGCCACCAGGATGCCGGCGAAGGTCAGCACGCTGACCAGCGCCGTGACCAGGCCGGTCTGCAGGAACGTGGACAGGGCGTCCACGTCCGTGGTCATCCGGGTCATGATGCGGCCGGACAACTCCCGCTCGTAGAAGTCCAGTCCGAGCCGGTGCAGGTGGGCGAAGATCTTCACGCGCAGCGTGTACAGGATGCGTTCGCCGGTGCGGCCGGTGAGCAGGGTCGAGCCCCACTCCACCACCCACTGCAGCAGGACCAGTGCCAGGCCGAGCAGGGAGGCCGCCCAGACCGCGTGCAGCGCCTGCTGCCGTACGCCCGCGTCGATGCCGTGCCGGATCAGGACCGGCAGCAGCAGTCCTGCGATGGCGTCGACCGAGACGAGCAGCAGGCTCAGCAGCAGCGGGGTGCGGAAGCCGCGGAGAATACTACCGAGCCCGAACGCCTGGTCGGCGGAGCGCGCCTGCTCCTCGTCGACGTCAGGGGTGTCGAGGGCGGGCGGCAAGGCCGCGACCTTGGCGAGGAGTTCCGGGGTGGTGGGCATCCCCGCGAGCGCGCCGGCCATTCCGCCCGGGCCCGCCGCGGTTCTGCGTGCTGCCGCGGCTGCCGGCGCCGACGTGCTCGGATCGCCGGCCTGGTCGTCCTCCTCGGTCACCCGCAGGTGCTCGGGCCACAGTTCCGCAGTGATGCCCGCGGCCGTATCCCGCACCGACTCCGCCTCGGCCACCGCTTCGTCCTCGGCCAGCAACAGGCACTCCGGGTCGGCGCAGGTACCGTCGTCGGCGGCCTCATGCCCACACCGCTCGACGCTCCGCAACGCCGCGACGCCCGCCGCATCTAGGTCGACCACGTCGGCGCCGAGCGCCTCGGGATCGGTGAGCAGCGCGCGGTACAGCGGACTGCGTGCCTGCAGTTCGTCGTGGGTGCCCACATCGGCCAGGCGCCCCGCGTCCAGGACGGCGATCCGGTCGGCGAGGGCCAGGGTGGAGCGGCGGTGGGCGATCAGCAGCGTCGTGCGGCCGCGCATCACCTGGCGCAGGGCGTCGAAGATCTCCGCCTCGACCCGGGCGTCCACCGCGGAGGTGGCGTCGTCCAGGAGAAGCAGCCGCGGGTCGGTGAGGATCGCGCGGGCCAGAGCGACGCGCTGCCGCTGGCCGCCGGAAAGGGTCAGTCCCTGCTCGCCGACCACCGTGTCGTAGCCGTCGGGCAGTGCGCTGATGAAGTCGTGCGCCTGGGAGGCGCGGGTGGCGGCCAGGATCTCCTCGTCGGTGGCGTCGGGCCTTCCGTAGGCGATGTTGGCCCGCACGGTGTCGGAGAACAGGAAGCTGTCCTCGGGCACCAGCCCGATCGCGGACCGCAGCGACTCGAAGGTCAGCTCGCGGACGTCCACACCGCCGATCCGCACGGCGCCGCCGGTTACGTCATACATCCGGGGCAGCAACAGGGAGACGGTGGACTTTCCGGAACCGGAGGCGCCGACGACAGCGACGGTCTCGCCGGGTTCGATGCTCAGGTCGAAGCCGTCCAGGACCGGGCGTTGGGCGCTGTAGCCGAAGGAGACGTTGTCGAAGTCGACGGTGGCGGGGGCGCCCGGCGGGAGGATGTTGGTGCCCTCGTCGAGGGTGGGACGGGTGTCTATGAGTTCGAGGACGCGCTCGACTCCGGCGCGGGCTTGCTGGCCGACGGTCAGCATCATGGTGAGCATCCGGACCGGGCCGGTGAGCTGGGCGAGGTAGGTGGAGAAGGCGACGAAGGTGCCCAGCGTGATCTGGCCGCGGGCGGCCATCCAGCCGCCGAGGGCGAGCATGCCGATCTGGCCGAGCGAGGGGACCGCCTGGAGCGCCGGCGTGTAGCGGGCGCTGAGCCGGACGGTGCGCAGCCGGCCGGCGAACAGGCGGCTGCTGACCTTCCGCAGCTTGCCCATCTCCTGCTGCTCCTGCCCGAAGCCCTTGACCACGCGCACGCCGGTGACCGAACCGTCGACGATGCCGGCGACGGCCGCCGCCTGGCTCTGGGCGTACCAGGTGGCGGGGAAGAGCCGCTTGCGGGAGCGGTCGGCGATGAACCACAGCGCGGGGGCGACGGCCAGGGCGACCAGTGTCAGCACCGGGGAGAGGACGAGCATCACGACGAGGGAGAGCAGGAAGAGCAGCAGGTTGCCGATCATGACGGGCAGCATGAACAGCAGCCCCTGGATCAGCTGGAGATCGCTGGTGGCGCGGCCGACTACCTGACCGGTACTCAGCTCGTCCTGGCGGCGGCCGTCGAGCCGCATGATCGAGCGGAACATCTCGTCGCGCAGGTCGTGCTGGACGTCGAGGGCGAGGCGCCCGCCGTAGAACCGCCGCATGTACGTCAGTACGTAGACGACGACAGCGGCGACCACCAGCGCGATCGCCCAGGGGGCGAGTTGCCTGTCGTGCTTGACGATCACGTCGTCGATGATCAGCTTGGGGACCAGCGGCACCAGGGCGGTGACCCCCATGCCCGCAAGGGACGCGCCGAACGACAGCAGCACACTGCGCTTGTACCGCCACGCATAGCCGTTCAGCCTCCGGAGCCAACCCTGCTCGGGGCCGTCCTCGACCGCTGCCCCCGCCCTCGCCTTCGCCACGCTGTCCTCCACCATGCTCGTCCCACGGCCCGCCGCCGCTTCTGCTTGCCCGACGCTGCCAACGCGCGGCACCGCGCGTTTCATCCTCCCGCAACAAAACCAACGACCAAGGTCGCACATGAGTGCGACCTTGGTCGTAATCACTTCGGGTGATTCGGACGACTCAGCGGGCCGCGGCGATCTGCCGGGCCATGATCGTCGTGAGCTCGTAGGCGGTGTGGGAGGCGGCGACCGAGGTGATCTCCGCATGGTCGTAGGCCGGGGCGACCTCCACCACGTCGGCCGACACCAGGTGGCAACCGGACAGGCCGCGCAGGATCTCCAGGAGCTCGCGGGAGGTGAGACCGCCGGCTTCCGGGGTCCCGGTGCCGGGGGCGTGCGCGGGGTCGAGGACGTCGATGTCGACCGAGATGTACAGCGGCCGGTCGCCGATCCGCTCGCGGAGCTGCTGGGCGACCTCGTCGACGCCTCGGCGCATCACGTCGGCGGAGGTGACGATGCCGAAGCCCATCTTCTCGTCGTCGTCGAGGTCCTTCCTGCCGTACAGCGGGCCCCGGGTTCCGACGTGGGAGAGCGCCGAGGTGTCAAGGATGCCCTCCTCGACCGCCCGCCGGAACGGCGTCCCGTGGGTGTACGCGGCGCCGAAGTACGTGTCCCAGGTGTCGAGGTGCGCGTCGAAGTGGAGCAGAGCCACCGGTCCGTGCCGACGGGCGACCGCACGCAGCAGCGGCAGGGCGATGGTGTGGTCGCCGCCGAGCGTCATGAGGCGGGCGCCGGTCGCCAGCAGGTCGTCGGCAGCGGTTTGGATGGTCTCGACCGCCTCGCCGATGTCGAACGGGTTGGCGGCGATGTCGCCCGCGTCGGCAACCTGGGCGAGCGCGAAGGGGGCGGCGTCCTGCGCCGGGTTGTACGGACGCAGCAGCCGGGACGCCTCACGGATCGCGTTGCCGCCGAACCGCGCGCCGGGACGGTAGGACACTCCGGTGTCGAAGGGCACACCGACGACCGCGACATCCGCGCTGCCCACCTCGTCGAGCCGGGGCAGCCGGGCGAAGGTCGCGGGGCCCGCGTAGCGCGGTACACGCGAGGAGTCGACGGGGCCGCGCGGCTGTGCGCTGCTCATGTGGCTACCTCTTCTCAGTGTGGCTGGTCTCGGTGTGGCTGGCCGTTCTCGGTACGGCCGGTGTCCGCCGACTCTAAAGGCCCCGACCGGCCCCAGAAATGTACGCTTCCTCCAATCGGCGACGGTGATTACGCCTCGGCGTCGATCCGGGGCACGTCGCATACCGGGACGCGGGGGCGGGAGAATGTGTCCATGCCCATGGACCCACTGCCTGCCACCCCCACCCGCCAGGCCCTCGTCTCGCACCTGATACGCACCCGGATCGCCGGGGATGTCGCCACCACGCGCGAGAACAACCTCGACCACTACCGGGAGCTCGCCGAGGGCAACCGCTACTTCTGGTTCGGGTTGGACCTCGGCGACCGGTGGACCGAGGAGTCTGCGGTGCTGGAGCTGATGGCGGAGCGCTGCGGGGTGGTCGCCGACCCTGAGCACGTCCACGGACAGGACACCATCGACCCGGAGCTGACCGTCGACGGTCTGGACCGAATGGCGGAGGTGCTGAAGAAGGCGGCGGAGAACCGCTCCACGGTCCTGCTGGCCAGCGGGCATCCCGCGGGATTGTTTGCAGTGCACAACATACTCGCCGGGGCGCTGCGGGCAGTCGGTTGCCAGGTGGTCGGGCCGGCGGAGAATCTGTACGCGGACGGTGGCGAGATCCGCTACCTCGGCGGCGTCTTCATGCTGCACCGGGGTGGCGGCCTGGTGCACACGCACTCGCCGGAACCGATGGCCGAGGTGCTCAACGCCCTGGAGCGCGACGGGCGCGGGCTGCCCGACCTGGTGGTGGCCGACCACGGCTGGGCGGGCTGCGCGGGCGCGCGCGGTATCGACACGGTCGGCTTCGCGGACTCCAACGACCCGGCGCTGTTCGTCGGCGAGTCCGAGGGCAGCGTCCTGGTGAGCGTGCCACTCGACGACAACGTGCAGCCGCACTTCTACGCGCCGATGGCCTCCTACCTGCTGGACGCGGCGGACCTGCGCCGCCGTCCAGCGGCCCCCCGGCCCGGCGGCGGCGGCCGACACCGCCCCGACCCCCGGACCAGAAGGACCAGAACCCGCAAGACCCGCGACTAGGAACCCGAGCGCAGGCCGGCGCCGTGGTCGGGGTCCGGCCGGGACGAGCGGCCCGGCGTCGATCGCAGTCGCGCGGCACCGGAGCGGTGCGTCGCGCTCAACTTCGTCGTCAGTCGCGTGGCACCCGGACCAGGCCCTCCTGGATCACCGACACGGCCAGCGCGCCGTCCTGGGTGTAGATGCGGGCGGTGCCCAGCCCGCGGCCGCCCGAGGCGGACGGGCTCTGCTGGTCGTACAGCAGCCACTCGTCCGCGCGGAAGGGGCGGTGGAACCACATGGCGTGGTCGAGGCTGGCGCCCACGACGTCGCCGACCGCCCAGCCGCCGCGCCCGTGCGCCAGGAGTACGGAGTCGAGCAGCGTCATGTCCGACACATAGGTGGCCAGGCACACGTGCAGCAGGGGGTTGTCGGCGAGCTTGCCGCGGGTGCGGAACCACACCTGGGAGCGCGGCTCGCGGCGCACGCCCGCGGTGAGGAAGGGCGGGTCCTCGACGTAGCGCAGGTCGACGGCGGCACGTGCTTCGAGCAGCCGGTCGACGACCGTCGGGTCGGGGAACTTGTCGGCGTGGGCCGGCAGCAGTTCGTCGGCGCACGGAAGCGTCTCCGGGTCGGGCGCCGACGGCATCGCCTCCTGGTGCTCCAGGCCGTCCTCATGCGTCTGGAAGGACGCCGACAGGTGGAAGATCGGCTGGCCGTGCTGGATCGCGACGACCCGGCGGGTGGTGAAGGAGCGGCCGTCGCGAATCCGGTCCACCTGGTAGACGATCGGCGCGCCCGGGTCGCCGGGCCGCAGGAAGTACGCGTGCAGGGAGTGCGCAGCGCGCTCCTCGGGCACGGTGCGGCCGGCGGCGACCAGGGCCTGCGCGGCGACCTGGCCGCCGAAGACGCGCGGCACCACGGCCGAGCGGCTGAAGCCGCGGAAGATGTCCTGCTCGATCCGCTCCAAGTCGAGGAGATCGAGCAGCGACTGCAGGGGGGTCGGTTTCTCGTTCACAGGCCCATCGACTTGGCGATGATCGACTTCATGACCTCACTGGTCCCGCCGTAGATCCGGTTGACCCGGTTGTCCGCGTACAGGCGGGCGATCGGGTACTCGTTCATGTAACCGTATCCGCCGTGCAACTGCAGGCAGCGGTCGATGACACGGGCGGCGACCTCGGTGCAGAAGAGTTTGGCGGAGGCGGCGTCGGCGGCGGACAGCTCGCGCAGGTCGTGGGCTTCGAGCGCGCGGTCCACGACGGCCTCGGCGGCGTCGACCTCGGCCTTGCAGGCGGCGAGTTCGAATTTGGTGTTCTGGAAGGACGCGACGGTCTTGCCGAAGACGGTGCGGTCCTGGACGTACGCCTGCGCGAAGCGGATCGCGGCCGTGGCCTGGGAGTAGGCGCCGACCGCGATGGCCAGCCGCTCCTGCGGCAGGTTTTGGTCGAGGTAGGAGAAGCCCTTGCCCTCCTCGCCGAGCAGGTCCTCCACCGGCACGCGGACGTCGGAGAAGGACAGTTCCGCGGTGTCGGAGGTCTTCAGGCCGAGCTTGTCCAGCTTGCGGCCGACCGCGTAGCCGTCGGACTTGGTGTCGACGACGAACAGTGAGATGCCGGCGCGGCGGTCCTCGGGGGTGGGCGGTGCGGTGCGGGCGCAGACGATGACGCGGTCGGCGTGGACGCCGCCGGTGATGAAGGTCTTCGCCCCGTTGAGGACGTAGTGGCTGCCGTCGTCGGCGAGCTTCGCGGTGGTCTTCATGCCGGCCAGGTCGGAGCCGGTGCCGGGCTCGGTCATCGCGATGGCGAACATCGTCTCGCCGCTGACGAAGCCCGGCAGCCAGCGCTTCTTCTGCTCCTGGGTGCCGTACGCCATCACATACGGCAGGCAGAGGCCGACGTGCACGCTGCTGCCGCCGAAGCTGACGCCTGCGCGGGCAAGTTCCTCGCTGATCACGGCCTGGAACTTGAAGCTGTTCTCGCCCGCGCCGCCGAACTCCTCGGGCACCTCGATGCCGAAGACGCCCAGCTCGCCGAGCTTGTAGTAGAACTCCCGCGGCACCTGCCCGGCCGCCAGCCAGTCGTCGTAGACGGGGACGACCTCGGCCTCGACGAAGGCGCGTATCGTCTCGCGGAACGCTTCGTGGTCCTCGTTGAACACCGTACGACGCACAGCGCGCCTCCCATCCGAGAATTAAGCAAGCGCTCAGAAAGTTACCCGCCGGTCGTCACCGCTGTCCAGGGCGGGGCCGCCGTCGAGGGCGTCCAGGGCGCTGAGCGCGAGGCGATGCAGGAGGGCGGCCATCCCGGCGCGGTCGGGCAGGCCGGACTGCGCGCCGAGGTGGGGCGTGGAGTTGAGCAGGCCGAACACCGCGTGCACCGCGGCGCGGGCCTCCAGCTCGGTGGCGCCCGGGTACACGCGGCGGACCACCGCCACCCACTCCTCCACATACTGCCGCTGGAGCTGGCGGACGAGTTTGCGGTCGGAGTCGCGCAGCCGGTCCAGTTCGCGGTCGTGCAGGGTGATGAGCGGCCGGTCGTCGATCGCGAAGTCGATGTGGCCGCGGATCAGCGCGTCCAGCGCCTCGGCGGGCTCAGCACTCTCGGCGACCCGCATCCGGCCCGCGGCCAGCAGCCGTCCACTGATCCCGACCAGTAGTTCGGCGAGCATCGCGTCCTTCCCGGCGAAGTGCCGGTACAGGCCGGGGCCGCTGATGCCGACCGCGGCCCCTATCTCATCCACGCCGACTCCGTGGAACCCGCGCTCGGCGAAGAGCCGCGCGGCCTCTCGGAGGATCTGCTCGCGCCGGTTTTCCACAGCCTTCGTCGGACTCATGAAATCGAGTCTAGACAATCCCGTTAGCGAGCGTTAACGTGGAGTCATCAAGTTAACGCTCGCTAACACACCGGGGGGCCGACCCATGGCAGCACCCGCCCTGACCAGTGCCGCAGATCCGGCATCAGAGGCATTTCGCGCCAACGCGCAGGCGCACACCGCACTCATGGCGACTCTGCGTGACAAGCTTGCCGCCGCACGACGCGGCGGTGGGGAGAAGGCGCGCGCACGCCACACGTCCAGGGGAAAGCTGCTGCCGAGGGACCGCGTGGACGGCCTGCTCGACCCCGGCTCCCCTTTCCTCGAACTGGCCCCGCTCGCCGCCGACGGGATGTACGACGGCCAGGCGCCCGCCGCGGGGGTGATCGCCGGCATCGGCCGGGTCTCGGGCCGCGAGGTCGTGGTGGTGGCCAACGACGCCACCGTCAAGGGCGGTACCTACTACCCGGTGACCGTGAAAAAGCACCTGCGGGCCCAGGAGATCGCGCTCGACAACCGGCTGCCGTGTGTCTACCTGGTGGACTCCGGCGGCGCCTTCCTCCCCCGGCAGGACGAAGTCTTCCCCGACCGCGACCACTTCGGCCGGATCTTCTACAACCAGGCCACCATGTCGGCCCGCGGCATCCCGCAGATCGCCGCGGTGCTGGGTTCGTGCACCGCCGGCGGAGCCTACGTCCCGGCGATGAGCGACGAGGCTGTCATCGTGCGGAACCAAGGCACGATCTTCCTCGGCGGCCCGCCTCTGGTGAAGGCCGCCACCGGAGAGGTGGTCACCGCCGAGGAACTCGGCGGTGGCGAGGTGCACTCCCGGACGTCCGGCGTCACCGACCACCTCGCCGAGGACGACGCGCACGCGCTGAGCATCGTCCGCGACATCGTGGCCACGCTGCCCGCCCGGGGCGCGCCGCCGTGGACGGTGCGGCCAGCCGAGCCGCCCGCGGTGGACCCGGCGGGGATGTACGGAGCGGTGCCGGCGGACTCCCGTACGCCGTACGACGTGCGGGAGGTGATCGCCCGGCTGGTGGACGGCAGCCGCTTCGCGGAGTTCAAGGCGGAGTACGGCACCACCCTGGTCACCGGGTTCGCCCACATCCAGGGCCACCCGGTCGGGATCGTGGCGAACAACGGCATCCTGTTCGCCGAATCCGCCCTCAAGGGCGCACACTTCATCGAGCTGTGCGACCAGCGCGGTATCCCGCTGCTCTTCCTCCAGAACATCTCGGGCTTCATGGTCGGGCGGCAGTACGAAGCGGGCGGCATCGCCAAGCACGGCGCGAAGATGGTGACCGCGGTGGCGTGCGCGCGGGTACCGAAGCTGACCGTGGTGATCGGCGGCTCCTACGGCGCGGGCAACTACTCGATGTGCGGGCGTGCCTACAGCCCCCGCTTCCTGTGGATGTGGCCGAACGCCAAGATCTCCGTAATGGGCGGCGAGCAGGCCGCTTCGGTGCTGGCGACGGTGAAGCGGGACCAACTGGCGGCCGCCGGAGAGAAGTGGAGCGAGCAGGCGGAGGAGGCGTTCAAGGCGCCGATCCGCGAGCAGTACGAGACCCAGGGCAACGCCTACTACGCGACGGCCCGGCTGTGGGACGACGGCGTGATCGACCCGCTGGAGACCCGCACCGTGCTGGGTCTGGCGCTGACCGCCTGTGCCAACGCGCCGCTACCCGCAGCCGATCCGACCGCGCCGGGCTACGGCGTCTTCCGGATGTGAGGGCCGAGATGAGCAGCAGTACCACTCCGAGCCGGCCGGCGATGTTCGACACCGTGCTGGTGGCCAACCGGGGAGAGATCGCGGTGCGGGTGATGCGCACCCTGCGGGAGTCGGGGGTGCGGTCGGCGGCCGTTTTCACCGAGGCGGACGCCGGCGCCCGGCATGTGCGGGAGGCCGACACCGCGGTACGGGTGGACAGTTACCTGTCGGCGGCCGAGCTGGTCCGTGCGGCGGGTGCGGCGGGCGCGCAGGCCGTCCACCCCGGATACGGCTTCCTCGCCGAGAACGCGGGCTTCGCCCGGGCCTGTACGCAGGCCGGGTTGGTCTTCATCGGACCGCCGGCCGAGGCGATCGAGCTGATGGGCGACAAGATCCGGGCCAAGCAGACCGTGCACGCCGCCGGGGTGCCGGTGGTGCCCGGCAGCAGCGGCAGCGGGTTGACCGACGACGAACTGGCCGAGGCGGCACGGGAGATCGGCATGCCGGTGCTGCTCAAGCCGTCGGCGGGCGGCGGTGGCAAGGGCATGCGGCTGGTGCGGGACACGGCGCAACTGCCCGAGGAGATCGCGGCGGCCCGCCGGGAGGCGCGCGGCTCGTTCGGCGACGACACGCTGCTGGTGGAGCGGTGGATCGACCGGCCGCGGCATATCGAAATCCAGGTGCTGGCCGACACACACGGCAATGTGGTGCACCTGGGCGAGCGGGAGTGCTCGCTGCAGCGCCGGCACCAGAAGGTGATCGAGGAGGCGCCGTCGGTGTTGCTGGACCCGGCGACCCGGGCGGCGATGGGCGAGGCAGCGGTGCAGGCGGCGCGTTCCTGCGGGTACACCGGCGCGGGCACGGTGGAGTTCATCGTCCCCGGCGCCGACCCGGCCGCGTACTACTTCATGGAGATGAACACCCGGCTTCAGGTGGAGCACCCGGTCACGGAGCTGGTGACCGGACTGGACCTGGTGGAATGGCAGTTGCGGGTGGCATGCGGGGAGCCGTTGGACTTCGGCCAGCCGGACGTGACGCTGACCGGGCACGCGATCGAGGCACGGATCTGCGCGGAGACTGCCCGGCCGGGCGAGCTCGGGGTGGACTTCCTGCCGTCGGCGGGCACCGTGCTGGAGCTGCGCGACCCGGCCGGCCCCGGGGTGCGGGTGGACTCCGGCCTGGCGCCGGGCACCGAGGTCGGCACCGCCTACGACCCGATGCTCGCCAAGGTGATCGCGCACGGCCCGGACCGGGCGACGGCGCTGCGCCGGCTGCGGGCGGCGCTGGCCGGCACGGTGGTGCTGGGCCTGGAGACGAACACCGGCTTCCTGCGGCGGCTGCTGGCACATCCGGCGGTGGTGGCGGGCGAGTTGGACACCGGGCTGATCGACCGGGACGCGGCGCAGCTGCTGCCGGACGGGGTGCCGGACGAGGTGTACGAGACGGCGGCGCTGCTGCGGCAGCGCGAGTTGGGGGCGACGGCGGAGGACGGCGGGTGGGTGGACCCGTTCTCGGTGCCGAGC
>NZ_JACEGK010000079.1:0-19447 GCF_056859195.1 Streptomyces sp. NH27 | reverse complement strand
GACCGACCCAGTCGTCGGCGCTCACCGTCGCCTCCCACCGGTATTGGCGGACCTCGATCGGCTCGAACTCCGCGATCGGCTCGTATGGTTCGCCCTGCGTCTGGAGCGGCATATAGCTGTGCGTCCTCGCCTGCGGCGCGTGCGCGTCGTAGACGCGCCGGAAGAGCGCATCGTGGTCGTCCGCGAGGAGCTGATAGCTCCAGAACAGCGCGAGCGTGCCGCCGGGCCGCAGCAGCGCCGCGGCCTTCTCCGCTCCGCGGGCCGGGTCGATCCAGTGCCACGCGTCGCCACAGGTGACCAGGTCGAAGTCACGGCCTGCGGCGTCCCATACCTCGAACGCCCCTACCTCGACCGGCAGTCCGTGCCCGCGTGCCACGTCGGCCATCCGCTCGTCGATCTCCACCCCGAGCACCCGCATCCCCCGGCCGGCCAGCTCGACGGAGACCTTGCCGGTGCCGCAACCGATGTCCAGCGCGTCGGCGGGCGCACGCGCGACCAGGTCGGCCACGAGTCCGGGCGGCGGGGAGGGCCGGAACCGGTCGTACTGCTCGCTGACGGAGCCGAAGGACAGGGCACTGGTCCGGTCCAGATGATGCTGGGGCGACGTCATGGCGCCGAGCGTAGTCGGGCGCGGCGCGCGGCGGGAAGGTCACCAGGGTCGCCGCGGGAGGCACTCACACGGCGCGTTCCATGCAGACCAATTTGTCCCGCTCGTCCCACGACGCGGTGACGGCGAATCCGAGCCGCTCGTACAGCGCGATCGCGTCGGTCCGCCACTCCCACACCGACAGCCGCAGGGTGCGCACGCCGCTCTCCGCGGCCTGCGCGAGCGCGGCACGGATCAGGCCGGACGCGACGCCCCGCCCGCGGAACGCCTGGTCGGTCCAGAGCCGTTTGACCTCGGAGCCGCCCTCGGTCGGGACCGTCACCACCAGGCAGCCGACCGCGGTGTCCCCGCTCAGCGCCAGCAGCACGACGTCGGCGGCGAAGGCGGCCCGCGGGTCGGCGATCTCCGCCCGGTAGCGGTCCGGCAGGCCGTCCACCCCGGCGACGGCCTCGCCCTTCTCGGCCTGCGTCCGCAGGTGATAGGCCGCCAGCAGCCCGGCCGGCCCCTCCTGGGCGTGCGGGGCCTGATCAGGCCAGCGGACGACGGCAACCCCGTGTCGATCGGTCATGCCGACAGCATCACACGGCGCAGGTCAGGACCCGGACGGGCATCCCGATCCGCCCGCCGGCACGCCGGAGCACCGCCCCGGCGGGTGACGCCGGGGCGGTGCGGGCGATGCGGGCGGTGCGGGCCGCGTCAGCGGCGGGTGCCGCAGTCCGGGCAGAAGGCCGCGCCTGCCGGGAGCTGGGCGCTACAGGAGCCGCAGGTGTCCGACTGGGCGAGCTGGTGACCACAGCCGGGGCAGAAGGCCGAGCCGTGGGTCTCGGCATGGCACTGCGGGCAGACCAGCTGGCGCGGCGTGCCCACCGCGAACGACTGCCCGGCGTTCTGGCCGGCGCTGTAGGCCCGCTCCGAGACCATGTCGTTGAGGCCGCGCTGCTGGGCGGCGACCGCCTCGGCGGCGGTGTCGGGCGCGCAGGTCAGGCAGATGCCCTGTTCGGCGTTCCAGCAGCGGTTGCAGACGTAACTGGTGCAGCGCGGGCAGCGGTTGAAGTGGCCCTCCGCGGTGCTGATCGCCCGCTGGAACGCCGCGTCGCGGGCTCCGCCGTACCCGGCTCCGGCGAGGCCGTCGGCCGCGGTGGACATGCCGCTACCGGCCCGACCGAGCATCCCCCAGGCCGCGTTGACGCCCTTGCCGACCCAACTGGCCATCCGCCCGCCGGTGTACGCCTCGAACCGTGAACGCCACGTGTCGTTGCACCGGTTGCAGGAGAACTCGAACTGGAAACCCGCGCCCGTGCCCTGTTCCTGGCACAGATCGCGGTAGTTGTTGCTGAAGTAGATCTCCGCGGTCACCGGTCGCCCTCCCCGAGCAGCCTCCGGCCGGGCCCCTGCCCGCCGGTCATCCCCTACCGGCAGAGGGACGCCCCGTACGCCCTCCCGGTTCTGCGGGCCGGATCCGGCACCGCAGGCGAGCAATACTTTCCCACATCCGCGCGCTCACCGGCGCCCCTGTCCGCAGCTCCTCACAGCCGGCCCCGCCCCGGCCTTCCCACCGCCATCACCAGGCACTGACGACCCAGGCTTCGCGGTGGTACGCCGCCGGCAGGCGCGCGGGCAGGGTACGCGGGCGGGGCCTCCGGACAGCACGCGGCCGCGGCCGCCGGGACCCGATGCGGGTGCGGCGGCCGCGGCCGTCTCGACGTGGCGGGGTCAGCCCTGGCGGGCCTTGCCGCGCGGGTCCTTGCGGTTGATCACGTAGACCTTGCCGCGGCGGCGGACGATCTGGGCGCCCGGGCGGCCCTTCAGGGAGCGAAGCGAGTTGCGCACCTTCATAGCGGCGCCTTTCTGCTCGTAGTCTCTACGGTGCAGGGGCGACAACCGCGGCGCACGCGCGTTCATTCCGCGCGGGCGGGCGGCCCAGGAGGGGACGGCAGCACCTTGACCGACGCACCGCAGGACCGCAGCGGACACTCCGACCCGACGAACCACGCGGAGGCCACCGCAGACGACGGCCCGGACTTCTCCAGCCCGGGTTTCTCCAGTCCCGACTTCTCCAGCCCGGACTTCACCGGCCCCGGCGGCGACCGGATCGGCGACTTCACCCCGCCCGACTACGAAGTGCCGCCGTTCGAGGGCCCCGACTACGAGGCCGAGGACGCCGACGACCTCGTGCCCGACGAGGCGGGGTTCTCCAGTCCCGGTTTCTCCAGCCCGGACTTCACCAGCCCCGGCCCGATCGACGACCCCGACGACCACTGACCGTCCGCTGAACCTGTCACCCGGTTGGCAACCCGGTTCGGACCCCGGTTCGGACCCCGGTTCGGACCCCGGTTCGAACCGGGTTGCCGCCTGATCCGGCCCGACGCCGAACCCGGATCACGGTCCGGCCCGACCCACCGGCCGGGTCCCGCCCCGGGCGCCCGCGCCCGCCGAAAACCGTAGGCCGAAAGCCGTCTGCCGTAAGCCGTCGACCGTCAGCCCGCGGGCCGAACGGTCAGCTCGGCGATGTGCGCAAGCATCGCGTCGAGCGCCGCCTCCAGCGGAGCGGTCTCCCGCCGGATCTGGGTGAGCAGAAGACCGCCCTGGAGAGCGGCGAGAAGAGCGAGCGCGAGCTGGTCCGGGTCGGCGTCCCGCCGCAGGTCGCCGCGGTCGTGCATCGCCTGGATGCCCGCCCGGATCGCCGCCTCCCAGCGGGCGAAGCCGCCCACGAGGTCGCCGCGCGCCACGTCGTCGCTCTCGGCGAGTTCACTGGCCAGCGACCCGATCGGGCAGCCGCCCTGGCAGTGCCGCTCGCGTTGCAGGCCGACCACGAGATCGCGCCAGGCGCGCAGCGCCTCCATCGAGTCCAGGCTGCCCAGCAGCGGCTGCTGCGCGTCGAGCACGGCCTGGGTCTGGTGCGCGATCACCGCGCGGACCAGGGCGTTCTTGTCCGTGAAGTAGTGGTAGATCTGCGAGGTGCTGACCCCGGCGGCGGCGCGCACGTCGTCCGTGCTGGTGCCCGCCACGCCGCGCTCCAGCATCAACCCGGCCGCGGCGGCCACGATGCGCCCGCGGGTGGCGGCGCCCTTGCGGGTCAGCCGCTGCGGCGCCGTCGGGTCGGATATGGAGGGCGAGTCGATGCTCATGCGCTCAGCGTAGCGCGCCACGCGCGTTTCTGGAGTTGACACTCCAATCCTTGCGCGACAAGAATGGAGTCATCGCTCCAATCGATACCGGCGGCGATGACGTCACCGGCGGGCACAGCGGGACACCCGTGCGCCCCCACGGACAGCACGCCGCACACCACGCCGCACACCACTACAGAAACCAGGCGAATCACCATGGAGTTCGAAGGCCGCAAGGCACTGGTCACCGGCGGCACCTCCGGCATCGGCCGGGAGGTCGCCAGGCAGCTCGCCGCGGCGGGCGCCGAGGTCATCGTCGCCGGCCGCAACCCGGAACGCGGTGCGGCGACGGTCGCCGCGATCGAGGACGCGGGCGGCAAGGCGCGGTTCTTCGCCGCCGACATGACCGACCTCGACTCGGTCGGGCGCCTCGCCGAGGAGGCCGCCGACGTCGACATCCTCGTGAACAACGCCGGCGTCTTCGGCTTCGCCGCCACCCCCGAGCAGACGGTGGCGTCGTTCGACGCGATGTTCCAGGTCAACGTGCGGGCGCTGTACTTCCTCACCGCCGCGATCGCGCCGCTGATGGCCGAGCGCGGCGACGGCAGCGTGATCAACATCAGCACGATGGCCGCGTCGGTCGCGCTTGCCGGCAGCTCGGTCTACGCCGCCACGAAGGCGGCGGTGAACTCGCTGACCCGTACCTGGGCCGGGGAGTTCGGCAAGTCCGGAGTCCGTGTCAACAGCGTCTCCCCCGGCCCTACCCTCACCGAGAGCGCCCCGCTGGAGATGGTCGAAGCGCTCGGCGGCACCACGCTGCTGAACCGGCACGCGAGTACCGAGGAGATCGCCGCCGCGGTCGTCTTCCTCGCCTCGCCCCGCGCCACGTACATCACCGGTGCCACGGTCCCGGTCGACGGGGGCCGCGCGGTGGCGTGACCCGCCCACGCAGGGCCGGGCGGCACGGACCCGCCGCCCGGCACGGGGTCAGGCCGCCGGACCCGCGCCGGGCCGACCCACACCGGGCAGACCCGCGGCTTCCGACGTGGCCACGGCGGGCGACAGTTCGCGGGCGGCCGCCCGGTACACCGCGTCGGCGACGGCGGCCAGGTCGGGTGAGTCGAGCTTCCACTGCTGCCAGTACAGCGGCACGTCGACCGGGCGCCCGGCGGCGAGTTCGACGAGGGTGCCGGCCGCGAGGTGCGGGCCGGCCTGCAGGTCGGGGATCATGCCCCAGCCGAGCCCGGCGGCGACCGCGTCGAGAAACGCCTCGGACGACGGCATGTAGTGCCGCGCCCGGTTCGCGGAGCGCGCCTGCCGGGGTGCGAGCCCGCGCAGGAACCGGTCCTGGAGTTCGTCCTTGCGGTCGAAGACGATGACGGGGGCGGCCGGCAGCGCCTCGCGCAGCGGACGGTCGGCGATCCAGCGGGCGGCGAACCGGGGCGCGGCCCTGGCCCGGTAGCGCATCCGGCCGAGCGCCCGCACCGAGCAGCCCTGCACGGCCTGCGGCGAGGAGGTGACCGCGGCCATCACCCGGCCCTGGCGCAGCAGCGCCGCGGTGTGGTCCTCGTCGTCGCGGTGCAGGTCGAAGAGGGTGCCGCGGTCGGCGGCGGCCTCGGCGAGTGCGGGCAGGAGCCAGGTGGCCAGCGAGTCGGCGTTGACCGCGATCGGCAAGGTGGCGGGGCCGAGTTCGTCGCCGAGGCCGAGTTCGGCGCCGGCGTCCTGCTCCAGCCGCGCGAGCTGCCGCCCGAACCGGACCACGACCTCGCCCGAAGCGGTCAGCCGCACCGGTTTGGTCCGCAGCAGCAGCACCCGGCCGGTGCGCTGCTCCAGCGCCTTGACCCGCTGGCTCACCGCGGACGGCGTGACGTGCAGGGCCTCGGCGGCCGCCTCGAACGTGCCCTCGTCGACGGCGGCCAGCAGCGTACGCACCTGGTCCAGCGGAAGTCCGACCACCGACCGCACCCCGTTCCGTTCGCCGCCGCATCCGCCCGCGCCGGTACCACCGCGCGCACGCGTCCGGGCAGCCGCCGTATGTCGAGGGTTAAGAATTCCTCATGCTACCTAAGAATCATTAGCTGGCCTGTAGGATCCGCCCGCTCCTAGCCTCTGCTCATGCACGCAGCTCTCCCCGCCGCCCTGGCGGGCCTCGGCACCGGTCTGTCCCTCATCGTGGCCATCGGCGCCCAGAACGCGTTCGTGCTCCGCCAGGGCATCCGCCGCGAGCACGTGGCCGCGGTGGTCGGGATCTGCGCCGCCTCCGACGCCGTGCTGATCGCGGCGGGTATCGGCGGTGTCGGCACCGTCGTACGGCGCTGGCCGGCCGCGGTGACGGCCACCGGGTGGATCGGCGGCGCGTTCCTGGTGACGTACGGCGTGCTCGCCGCCCGCCGGGCGCTGCGGCCGCAGCAGCTCACCGCCGCCGACGGCGCGGGCGCCTCCGCCCGCGCCGCCGTCCTCACCTGCCTGGCGCTGACCTGGCTCAACCCGCATGTCTACCTGGACACGGTGCTGCTGCTCGGCTCGGTCGCCAACAGCTACGGCGGCGCGCGCTGGCCGTTCGGGGCGGGTGCGGTCACGGCGAGCGTGCTGTGGTTCAGCGGGCTCGGCTTCGGCGCGCGGCTGCTGCGCCGCCCGTTCGCCCGGCCCGGTTCCTGGCGGGTGCTGGACGCCGTGATCGCCGTGACGATGGTCTGCCTGGGCATACTGATGGCGGCCCGGGCGTAGGACGCCCGGCGCCGCGATCACACCTGTACGGAAACGGCCGCAGATCGACCACGGCTACCGGCCGGTCGTCGCCGGCGACCCGTCACCGGACCGCGCCTGACCCGAACGGCCGTGCTGCCGTGGTGCGTTGGCGCCGGGGTTGCGGATCTGGTTGATCGGGCGGAAGCCGATCACGGCGGCGTCGTCACGGCGGTTGCCGACGCCCGAGAGCAGTTGGGCGCAGATCTCCGCGAGCGTCAGGCCCTCCGCGCGGGCGGACTCGGCGATGTGCGCGAGCGTGGCCATGCCCTCGCCGAGGTCGGTGCCGGGCACCTCGATCAGGCCGTCGGTGTAGAGCAGCAGGGTGTCGCCGTCGTTCAGTTCGTGGTGCCAGGTGGTGCGGGGCATCCACGGTGCCACGCACAGCGGCAGGTCGGGGCCCGCGCCCTGGAGGTAGCGCGGCTCGCCGTCGGCGGGCAGCAGCAGCGGCGGCGGGTGGCCGGCGTTGGACCAGGCCACGTGCCAGCGGCCGCCGGGCCGCGGCACCAGGTTGGCGTGCACCACCGTGACCAGCGGCGCGATGTTCAGGCCGTCCACCACCCGGTCGAGCTGGGACAGGCTCTCGGCCGGGCTGTTCGGGTGGTCCTGGTCGTAGGCGATCACCCGGAGCATGCTGCGCAGCTGGCTCATCGAGGTGGCGGCGTCCAGGTCGTGGCCGGCGATGTCGCCGATGGTGAGGGTGACGGTGCCGTCCGGCAGCAGCAACGCGTCGTACCAGTCGCCGCCGATCTCGGCGGTCTTGCTGGCCGGCTGGTAGTGCGCGGCCAGCTCCGCCCCCGGGACGCGCGGGGGCGCCGACAGCAGGGCGCGCTGGAGGGTGAGCGCGGTGTGCCGGGTGCGCTGGAGTTCCACCGCCTGCCGCAGCGGCTCGCGCACCTCGTGCAGGATCTCGCCGAGCAGCGCGAGGTCCGCCGAGCCGGGCGGCGGGCTGTCCGCGCAGCCGGCCGCGCAGGCGAACGCGACCACGGCCGAGTCGATGATGATCGGCACCACGGTCAGGCTGGTGGCACGGGCCGCGCGCAGCCACTTCCTGGACATCTCCGACAGCACGCCGTCGGGCGGCTCGCCGCTGGGGAAGACCAGCAGCTTGGGGCGGCGGCTCTCGATCACCTGCTGGGCGACTGTGCCCACGATGTAGGGCTGGTTGCTCAGCGGGGGCAGGTCCGGCAGGCCGGAGCGGGCGGTGGCGGCCACCCGGACCGCGGTGAGCGGGCCGCCGACGCCGGTCGAGGGCAGCATGAAGACCGCGCACACGTCGGTCAGGTCCGGCACCACCGCCGCGGCGACGGCGGCGAACGCGTCCGGCACGTCGTCGGCGCCGGTGACGGTGGCCACCCGGGCCAGCAGCCGCTCGCGCAGCCGGTTGCGCCACTGGTCCTCGACGTCGGCGGTCGCGCCGATCCACTCCACCAGCGCCCCGCCGCGCTCGATCGGCACCGCCCGGGACTGGAGGTGCCGGTACTCGCCGGACGCGGTCCGCAACCGGAACGTGCACACGAACAGCGACGGAGTCCCCTCGGACGCGTCGGTCCAGGTCCGCACCAGCCGGGTCCGGTCGTGCGGGTGCACCGCCCTCAGCCACTCCTGGTCGATCACCGGCCGCCACGGGCTGCCGGCGAAGTCCTCGAAGCCACCGACCAGTTCGGTGATGTCGCCGTCGGGCTTCATCAGCCACACGATCTGCGTGACGGCGGACATCAGCGCCTCGTACCGTTGCAGCGCCTTCTGCCGCTGGCCGGAGAGCAGTTGCGCCGCCTCGACCGCCTCCACCTGCGGGGTGGTGTCGAACGCCACGGCCAGCACGCCGGGACCGAACCGGGAGACCACCGGTGAACAGCTGTAGACGAAGTGGCGGCGGCCGGGCGCGCCGGGCGCGGTGCCGTCGGTGGTGCGGGACTCGGTGACCTGGCGGGCGGCCCGGTCCCGGTACACCTGGTCGAGCATCTTCAGGAAGCGGGCGGCCCTGGGCTCGGTGAAGACGTCCGCGGCCCGCGCGCCCAGCTCCCGGGGCCCGAACAGGGCGCGGAACGCCTCGTTGACGTAGACCAGCCGATGCTCGTCACCGGTGGTCAGGGCGACAGCCACGATGGCACGGTCGAACACCTCTGGTTCGAGCTCGGGCACGCCCGTTCCGCCGCCGATCCGCCTCATCCTCCGATCATCGCCCCCCATGGCCCGTCGAGCGCGTCGAAAGGGCCGGCCTTCGCACATGTGACCGGTGCACATGCGACCGGTGCGGGCGCCCGGCAGAGCACTCCCCCGCGCGTCCTCGCGACCGGCCGGGCGCCGGCGGGCCGCGCCGCGCCGGTGCGCCTACGGTGGGTACCGGGGGCGGCACGCCGGCCCGGCACCGCGGCGGGCGGACGGCGGCCTTCGGGGGCAACCGAAGAGCACACCCAGCTCAGCCGACCACGCAAGGAAGTCGCGCACCATGACCTCAGCGCCCACGATCCCCGACATCACGCTCAACAACGGGGTGAAGATCCCGCAACTCGGCTTCGGGACGTACCAGATCGAGCCGAAGGACACCAAGGAAGCGGTGCTCGCCGCGCTGGAGACCGGCTACCGGCATATCGACACCGCCGAGATGTACGGCAACGAGAAGGAGGTCGGGCAGGCCGTCCAGGCGTCGGGCCTGGACCGTGCCGACGTCTTCGTCACGAGCAAGCTCAACAACGGCTTCCACGCCTACGGGGACGCGCTCACCGCGTTCACCCGCAGCCTGGACGACCTCGCCATGGAGTACCTGGACCTGTTCCTCGTGCACTGGCCGCTGCCCAAGGTCGGCGACTACACCGAGACGTGGCGGGCGATGGAGGAGATCTACCGGTCCGGCCGGGTCAGGGCGATCGGCGTGTCGAACTTCCAGTCCACCCATCTGAACCGGCTCTTCCAGGAGACCTCGGTGGTGCCCGCGGTCAACCAGATCGAGGTGCACCCCTACCTCATCCAGGACGAGTTGCGCGCGTTCGACGCGAACCACGGCATCGCCACCGAGGCGTGGTCCCCGATCGCCCAGGGCAGGGTCCTCGACGACCCGGTGATCACCTCGATCGCCGAGCGGGTGGAGCGCACCACGGCGCAGGTCACGCTGCGCTGGCACCTCCAGCGCGGCGACATCGTCTTCCCCAAGTCGGTGACGCGCTCCCGCGTCGAGGAGAACTTCGCGCTCTTCGACTTCGAGCTGACGCCGCTGGACATGACCCGGATCTCCTCGCTGGACCGCGCCGAGCGGACCGGCCCGAACCCGGACACGTTCAACTGGGTGCCGTGACAGGTCACGCGGAGGTCTCCGCGTGCAGGTCAGACGGAGGTCTCCAGCAGCCGTCGCAGGTCCTCCGTCATCCGCAGCGCGGCCGCGCGCCCGTCCCCGCCGAGGGAGCCGACGTCCGCGGGCCGCGCGCGGTCCACGACCACCCGCAGCGCGGCCGCCGCGTGCCGGGCGAAGAGCGCCAGCAGGTCCAGCTCGCCCAGGCTCGACCTGGACTGCGGCACCGGGTCGAGCACCTCCAGTACCCCCAGCACCCGGTCGCCGTGCGTCAGCGGCGCGGCCATCAGCGAGTCGGGCACGTACTCGGTGGACTCGGCGAAGTCCCGGTCGAAGGAGGCACTGTGCGACAGGTCGTCCACGACCATCGGCTCGCCCGAGGAGACCACCCAGCCGGCGATCCCGCTCTCGGCCGGGAAGCGCCGCCCGACCAGGAAGCTCTCGCCCTGGCCCGAGACGGCCTGGAAGACCAGCTCGTGGCTCGACTCGTCCAGCAGGAACACCGAGCTGGCCTGGGCGCCGAAGATCGCCCGGGCCGTGTCGACCACCGACTGCATCAACTCCTGCGACAGTGGATCGGTCTCTGCGTTGCTCTGTGTCACGAAGCACCCCTGATGCCCAGTTGTACGTTGGCCGCGGAAAGGTAGAGCGCGTTCTTGAGCTGGAAGGTCGTCATCCGGCGGTGCCGGGACAGGATGCGGGCGCAGAGCCCGGCGATGTAGGGGGTGGCGAAGCTGTTGCCCGTGGTCCTGATCGACGCCCCGCCGAGCCAGGCCACCTGGACGTTCTGGCCGGGGGCGAAGAACTCCACCGGGGGGCTCGGGTTGTACAGGTGCAGCTCCGGGTCGTCCTCCTGGTGGCTGCCCACGGAGATCACCGAGGCGAAGCGCCACGGGAAGCTCTCCACCGGTGTGTTGTGCGCGGAGGCGACGATCGCGGTGCCGCGGAAGTACGCCTCGTCGGCGAGGACGCGCAGTTCCTCGGCGAACTGCGGCCGCGTGGTGGACAGGCTCAGGTTGATCACGTCGAAGCCCTGACGGATCGCCCAGCGCAGCCCCGCGAGCAGGATGTCGCCGGTGCCGCCGAATCCCTTGCCCAGCACCTGCACGCTGTACAGCTCGCACTCCGGTGCCGTTCTGCGGATGATGCCCGCGCAGGCGGTGCCGTGGCCGCACGAGTCGGTGGACTCGGTCTCCACGACGCTGGTCCCCGACTCGTCCTTGCGGACCGTCCAGGCCCCGTCGACCCTGCCGATCAGCGGGTGGCCGTCCTCCACCCCGGAGTCGACGACGCACACCCGCACGCCGGTGCCGAGCGCGTCGGCCCAGCCCCGGTCGGGCGCCGGCCGCTCGCCGTCCGCGGCGACCAGCACGTCCTCGGGGCGCTTTCCGCGCAGACTCCAGGTGAGTCCGGGACCGGCGCCCTGCTCGGCGGTTCTCATTCAGCAGCCTCTCGCGTTCTGGCGTTGTCGCGTTCCGATGCGGTGGTGGCCGAGGGTCCGGTGGGCCGGAGGCGGGCGGCTCATGTCGGGACCTGGTGCCATCGGGCGGCGTGCCGCGCCCCGGGCAGGTGGCCCTTGGCCTCGAACTGCCGGGCGGCCTGGGCGGCGGCCCGGCGGGAGTCGTCCGCGCGGCCGGCCTGCCGCAGGACGTCGGCCCGGTCCAGCCAGGCGACCGCCAGAAGGACGGGAGAGTCGGTGCCGGCCGCGGTCCGTACCGCGCGTGCCGCCAGCGCCTCGGCCTCCTCGGCGCTGCCGCGGGCGGCGGCGATCCTGGCCAGCAGGCCGTCGAGGTCGGCGGTGTCCGAGGCGGCCTGGTCCGCGGCCGCCGGCTCGGCGGGCGCGGTGCCCGGGGCCGCCGTCAGCTTGGCCGCCGCATCGTCGTAGCGGCCGGCGTCCACCAGCAGCCGCGCCGACTCCCTGGCCACCACGCCCCGCAGGCCGTCGGCCTGCAGGCTCGCGGCGGCACTGTCCGCCTCGTCGAGCAGGTCGAGCGCCCGGCCGCCGTCGCCCGCCAGCGTCGCCACGGCGGCGGCGAACAGCGGCAGCACCACGCGGCCCTCGGCGTACCCCAGTTCGCCGGCCAGCCGCCGGGACCGGGCCAGGCAGGCGTGTGCGTCGGTCCACCGCTCCTGGAGGGCGAGCAGGACGGCCAGCGGGCAGTTCAACGTCAGCCGTACGGTGGGACGCTGCTCCCCGTGCTCGGCCAGCAGCGCGTGGCTGCGGGAGACCGCCGAGGGGACCGGCTCGGGGCCGCGCCACAGCGAGATGCCGATCGCGCCCAGCGCCAGGGCCCGTTCGGGCTCCGCGCCCGCCCGGCGCGCGTGCGCCAGGGCCCGGGACAGCAGGCCGTCGGCCGCCACGTGCCGGCCGTGCGACTGCTGCTCCTGCGCGATCCGGATGCACGCCCGCGCCTGTCCGAGGTCGTCGCCCGCGCTCTCGAAGACCGGCAGGGCCCACTGGGCGACGGTTCCCGCGCTACTCCCGTCCGGGGCCGCCGACACGGCGGCCAGGGCGAGGCGGGCGTGCGCCGCCTCCACCGGGCGCACCGCGTCGCGCGGTTCGGTGTCCGCCGCGGCGAGCACGTCCAGCAGCAGCGCGCGGCCCTCGTCCGTACGGCCGGTCGCCAGCAGTACGTCGCCGAGCCGCCGGGCCGCGCCCGCCCACTCGGGCTCACCGTCGGCGGCCAGCTCCACGGCCCGCTCCAGCAGTCCCGCCGCCCATGCCAGGTCGGAGCGGGCGAGCGCTCTGGAGCCGCTGTCGATCAGCAACCTGGCGGCGCTCAGCCGCAGTTCGTCGGTGTGGGGACCGAGGACGCCCAGCTCGGCGCGGTAGCGGTAGGCGCGTTCCAGGTGACCGGCCACGGCGGCGGTCCCCTCGGCTGACGGGACGCGCCGCTCGCCGCGATACGGCACGCCCTGCGCGCCGGCGTCCGTGCCGGGCTCCGTAATGGGCTCCGCGCTGCCCGAAGCACCGCCGGCCGAAGTGCCGCTACCTGAAAGGCCGTTGACCGCCAGGCCGTTGACCGGTGCGCCGCCGCCCGCGAGCCGGTCGGACAGCGCCCGCGCGGCGTGCTCGTGCCGCTCCGCCCGGGTCCGCTTGGCCATCGACTGGTAGGTGACCTCGTGCACGAGACCGCTGCTGAAGCGCAGCGGGTACGTGCCCGCGCCCGGCCGGTCCGCGGGTCGCAGCAGGCGGTGCCGGCCGAGACGGGCGAGGGCCACTCCGACCGGGCCGGGCACCGCGGTTCGCGGTTCCGGGTCGGCCGCGGGCTCCACCGTGTCGTGCAGCGCGCCGCCGGGCGCGCCCTCCCGGTCGCCGGCCACCAGGTCGGCCACCTCGTCGGCGGTGAACTCCCGGCCCGCCACGGCCGCGATGTCCAGCGCGGCGCGCTCCGCCCGGCCGAGCGCGCCGATCCGCGCGCCGAGCAGCGCCTGGAGCGTGGTCGGCAGGTCACCGCCGCCGTCGGGGCGGTAGCCGGAGTCCGGCTGCGTGAGGGCGGCGATGAGCTGTTCCAGGTAGAAGGGGTTGCCGCCCGCGGACTCCAGGACCTGCGGCGGCACGCCCGTACCGCGGCCGGCCCGCGCGGAGTCGGCGTCGGCGCGTGTGTCGGCGCGTGTGTCGGGACCGGCCTCGGCGTCGGCACCGGCCGGGCGCCTCCCGCCGTCCCAGTGCGCGCCGACCTCGGTCAGCGCGGCGGCCACCGCCTCGGCCTCCGCCGCGGTCAGGCCCGGCAGGGTCAGCGACCGGGACCCGGCGCCGCCCCATCCGGTGCGGCGGTCGACCAGGTCGGGGCGAGCCGAGCAGACGAACAGCACGCCGGACGCGGCGAGTTCGGCGCACAGCGCGGTGACCATGGACAGCAGCGGGTCGCTCGCCCAGTGCAGGTCGTCCAGCACCAGCACCACCGGCCGGCTGCGCGCGAGCACGGCCAGCAGCCCGGTCAGGGCGGCGCAGGTGTCATCCGTCGACGGGTTCGGCGTGCCGTCCTCCAGCAGCCCGGCCGACAGCACGGCCAGCGCGGCCCCGATCTCGTCGCGTTCCGTGGCGCCGTGCTCGGGCGCGGGTCCGCCGTCCCGCGCGGCGGCGAAATCCCGTGCCGGGCCGCCGTCCGCGGCGGGCTCGTCGGCGCACAGGCCGTCCGGCGGCCACAAGTCGGTCGACTCGTCGAGGAGTTGGCGTACGGCGTCGGCGAGCGGCGCGAGGCTGCCGCGCTCGCCGTACGGACGGCAGCGCCCCGAGCCGTAGTCGAAGGCGCGGCCGAACCGCTTGCGCCACTCGTGGATCAGCCGGGTCTTGCCCATGCCGGCCTCGCCGAGCACCGTCACCAGATTCGGGCCGCGGCCGTCCCGGGCCGCGACGGCGCGCAACGCATCGCGCAGCAGCGCCAGTTCGCGGTCCCGGCCGACGAAGGGCACATCGAAGCGGCGGGCGACCTCCGGCTCCTCCTCGACGACGGCGACGAGCCGGTACGCGGTGACCGCGTCCTCCTTGCCCTTCAGTTGCAGCGGCCCGACACGTTCGGTCAGGGCGCTCGCCCCCGCGGCCCGGCGGCTCTCCGGGCCGATCAGGACCTCGCCCTCGGCGGCGTTCTGCTCCAGCCGGGCCGCGACGTTCACCGTCTCCCCCGACACCAGCGCCTGACGGGACGACACGTCCGACGCCGTCACCACGGGACCGGTGTTGATGCCGATCCGCACGCCGATCCGGATGCCGAGCGAGGGCCCCAACTCGGTGTCGTTGAGCCGCTGTACGGCGTCCAGCATCGCCAGACCGGCGGCCAGCGCCCGCGCCGCGTCGTCCTCGTGGGTCACCGGCACACCGAAGACGGCCATCACGGCGTCGCCGATGAACTTCTCGACCGTGCCGCCGAATTCCTCCAGGCACTCGCGCATCCGCTCGAAGTAGCGCAGCACCACCGTGCGCAGCGTCTCCGGATCGAGCACGCCGGACAGCGCCGTCGATCCGACCAGATCGCAGAAGACCACGGTCACGACCTTGCGCTCCTCCTGCGGCGCTCCGGCCGTCGGTACCGCGGCGGGGGTGCCGCAGGATGGGCAGAAACGCGCCTCGGACGGAAGCTCGGCGTCGCACGCAGCGCAGCGCATGGTCGTGTCCCTTCCCGCTGGTCGTGGAGCGGCTCAGAAGAGCGCGCCTCCGGCGATCTCGCTGTGGGCCTGCACCTCGGGTCCCACCTCGTCCAGCCGCGCCTTGATGTCGAGCATCATCGACAGTTCCTCGGAACTCAGCGCGCGCAGCACATCCCGCTGCTCCTCGGTGAGTTCGGAGACGCCGAAGCCGTGCGACTCCAGCAACTCCAGGGTGTCGTCGGCCGCCCGGCCGCCGTTCCCGCTCTGTCCGATCCGGTTCCCGCTCTGTCCGATCCCGTTGCTCTCCCGGCCCTGCGCCGCCCCGTCGCTCATGCGGTGTGCGTCCTTTCGCTGGAGTGATCCGGCTCCGTTGCCCGGCCGATGTACGCGAACAGCTCCACGAGTCCGTCCACGGTGTGCAGCGCGCTCATCACGACCGCGTTCACCAGTGGCGGGTCCAACGGCAGCGCGTCGAGCAGGGCGAAGAGCGCCGCGGTGTGCCCGGTGTCCAGGTCGGCGTGGCCGCGTACCGTGCGCAGCGCCGCCTCGGGCACCCCGGCGGCGGCGATCCGGTCCGCCAGCCAGGGCGCGGGCGCGTTGCTCTCCAGCACGGCGATGTAGCCGAGCAGCGCGACGGGATGGTGGTGCTCGATCCAGTAGTACGGGGCGCCGGCCAGCCGGGCGACGACGGGCGGCGGCTGCCGGTCGAGGACCGCCGCAGGGTCCCCGCCCAGCGCGGCGATGTCGTCGAGCAGCCAGTCGTCGTGGCCGCGTTCCTCCTCGATGTGCTCGCGCAGGTACTCCGCGAACGGCTCGCCCACCGGGTCCTGCGGGCCGGCTTCGGCGCAGCGCCGCACCGCCCGTTCCATCAGCGGCACGGACGCGCGGATCACGCCGTGCATCGCCACCAGATAGCTGCCGTAGCGCGGGCCGAGTCCCGGCGACCGCCACATGGCCGCGGTGGCCGACCGCACCGCCGGCGCGGTCAGCCGCAGCCGGGCCCGTAGCGCGGTGCTCGCGGACACCGTCGTGGCGGCGTTCACCGTGCCGCTCCGGGCAGCGCGACCAGGTCCGCGTAGGGTGCGCAGCCGTGCCGCCGGACCAGCGCGACCGCGCCCGCCTCCGCCTGGCCGCGGGCCGCGTACCGGTCCAGCAGCGCGCCGGCGGGCCCGCCGCCGACCGCGGTCGCGGCGGCCAGCACGGCGGGTTGGTCGGCGACCGCGCGGCAGCCCTCGCAGTAGCCGCGGCGGGCGCCGGCCGGCTGGGCGGCGCCGTACCGGTGCAGGAGGTTGGCCGGGCCGACGGTCCTGATCATCCGCAGCACCGGCGAGCCGAGCACCCGGGCCCGGATCGACGCCCAGTCGTCCGTGCCGATGTGACCGAGCGTCAGGTGCGCGGGGGCGGGTCTGCGGTCGACGACCTCCTGGTTGCAGCAGGCGACGACCGTGCCGTCGGCCGCGACGACGGGCCACGCGGCCATCGAGCAGGGCAGCGCCCGCTCCGGATCGGGCCGTGCGGTGCTCGCGGTGGCCCAGGAGGCCGCACGGCCCACTGGGCGCAGCGAGTTGACGAGCATCGGGACGCGGTCGCCGAAGGTGCGGCGGATGTCGGCGGTGACGTCGGCGAGGTACGGGTCGTCGGTGCCGCTGCCGACCAGGTGGAAGCTGGTGGCGATCCCGGCGTCCAACACCCGCCGGATGAGGGC
Organism: Streptomyces sp. NH27; assembly: GCF_056859195.1. Lineage (NCBI taxonomy): Bacteria > Bacillati > Actinomycetota > Actinomycetes > Kitasatosporales > Streptomycetaceae > Streptomyces > Streptomyces sp. NH27. The sequence continues at coordinate 2,906 of NZ_JACEGK010000079.1, read as the reverse complement.
GAAGACGGGGGCGCGGCCGGTCTCGCGCTCGTGGAAGGCGTCGATGCTCACCGAGAAGTGGTCGACGGAGGCGATGGCCTGCCAGATCCGCTCGGGCACGGCGCCGGCCGACCCGTTCCGCTCGGGCCCGGCCGTGGCCGGTCCGGGGCGGTCCGCCCGGCCGGCGAAGAAGGCGCCGGTGAGCAGCGCGGTCCTGGTGCCCGCCGCGCGCGCCGTCGCGGCGAGTGCGGCGACCAACTCGGGCCGCAGCAGCGGTTCGCCGCCGGTCATCATCAGCACCGACGGGTGGTGTTCGGGGGTGAAGGTGCCGACGAAGGAACGGAGTTGGCCGGCGTCCGGCTCACCCGAGGCCATGCTGGCGGAGGTCGAGCAGTGCGCGCAGTGCAGGGGGCAACGGCCGGTGACGGTCAGAAGCAGGCCCGCGCCCGGAACCGGGCGCAGTGTCATCAGTTCGGCGAGTTCCATCACACGCTCCCTCATCGTCCTCCCGAAGTGTCGGCGGAGGCGGTTCGGGGCATGGGTCAGAAACGGTATGGGACCGGTAAATCCGCAGTTCACAGCCGTGGACGGGCGGGCCGTGGCCACCGCGTCCGAGCCGCCGCGCGGGGCTTCAGGCGGTGGCGCGGGGCAGCGGCTGCATGTGCCGCAGCGATTGTTCACGCGCGTAGACTTTTGTCAGACGCGGGAGTTCGTACCGCGCCGCGTGCGCGGTGACCTCGCGGTCCGGCGCGAGCAGCGCGCCCGCGTCCATCAACGACTCCAGCATGTGCAGGGCGTCGTCCTGGTCGCAGGTGAGCGCCGCGGCGGCCTGCCGGAGCGTGAAGGGCCCGTCCGGCAGTTCCCCCAGCAGGCAGAGCGTGGCCCGGTCCGCCGTGGACAGGTCCCGCCATCCACTCGCCAGCCGCGGCCGTACATCGGCGTCGCCGGCGACCAGTTCGTCCAGTACGGTCCTGCTGTCGGCCAGCCGGGCGGCGTACTCGCACAGCGGCAGGTGCCGCCGCACCGCGAGTTTCAGGCCGCTCACCCTGACCGCGAGCGGCAGCAACCCCGTTGCGGCGACGATCTGTTCGGCCGACTCCGGACAGGACCGCAGCCGTTCGTGGCCCACGATCCGGCCCAGCAGTTCGAGGCTCTCGGCCTGGTCGAAGGGCGCCAGCTCCAGCCGGTTCGCCGACACGAGCCCGGCCAGCTGGGAGCGTGCCGTGACCAGTACGGCGCTCCCGCCGTTGTCGGGTACCAGCGGCCGTACGGACGCCTCGTCGGCCGCGTCGTCGAGCACGAGCAGTAGCCGCCGGGGGCCGAGCCAGGCCCGCCAGGCGGCGGCGAGCTCCTCGGCGTCGCCCCCGGCCCGCAGTTCGGGGAGGTCGGCCGTCCGGGCCAGTTCGGCCACCAGCGAGGCGGCCGAGCGCGGGCAGCCGGCCGCGTCGCGCATCCGCAGCAGCACGCGGCCGTCGGGGAAATCCGCCGCGAGCCGGTGCGCGGTGTGCACCGCGAGCGCGGTCTTGCCGGTGCCGACCGGTCCGTTGAGGACCGTGAGGTGCCGTTCGCCGTCCAACAGGGCCCGCAGCTCCCGCAGATGCTGCTCACGGCCAGTGAAGTCCGCCAGGTCCTGCGGGAGAAGGGCACCGAGGACGCCGACTGAGCCGCGCGCCGCGGCCCGTGCGCCGAAGGGGGCGAAGGGGCCGCCGGGCTCGTGCGGACCGCCGTCGAGGATCGACCGGTAGAGCGTCTCCAGCGCGGCGCTGGGCTGAAGTCCGTACTCGACGGCGAGCAGTTGGCGCAGTCCCGCGTACGCGGCGAGCGCCTCCGTCTGCCGCCCCTGGTCGAACAGCGCGGTCATCTGGACCGCTCTGAGCCGTTCGCGCTCGGGGTGCCGTTCGACCAACTCCCCTACGGTCTCCGCCACTTCGGTGGCCCGGCCCTGCCGAAGCTCGACCTCGGCCCAGTCCTCGTAGACCTGGAGGTAGCGGCTGTCGAGGCGTTCCGCCTCGGATCTGACGGCGGTCGAGAAGCGCAGCTCGCGCAGCGGGAGTTCGTGCCACAGGCCGAGCGCCTCGCGCAGCATCCGGGACGCCGGTCCCAAGGCGCCCTGCGCCGTGGCCTCGCGGGCGGATCTGGCCAAGCGCTGGAAGCGCAGGGCGTCCAGCTCGTCGTCCTGCACCCGCAGCAGATAGCCGCCCGCGTGGTGCGCGAGCCGCTCGCCGGCGCCCACCCGGTCGAGGAGCTTGCGCAGCGCGGAGATGTACACCTGGATGTTCTTGCGTGCGGTGCGCGGCGGTCTGCCGTCCCACAACGTGTCGGTCAACAGGTCCAGTGACACAGGGGTGTTGGGGCGACACAGCAGCATCGCCAGCAACAGCCGCTGCTTGAGCGGGCCGAGCGGAAAGGGACCGTCGGCGGTGCCGACGGACAGAGGGCCGAGGACGGTGAGCCGCAGGCTGTCGTGCACTGGTTCGGCCATATCTGGTTTCACCTTTCCCACCGGCGGATCCGGGCACGGACCGTGAGCTGAGATGAATGACATCAGGCGGATGACTTATATCAGACGATGTCGCCCAGGAGAACCCGACAACTCCCGCACCGGCGGCGGCAGTTGCCGCCTCACCCCTGCCGAGCTGGGGCGATACCGGCCGCATACCGCGGATAGACCGGTTCCGAATTCGCCGGTCCTACCTTCTGAGACGTTCCGAACAACGCTTCGCATCCGCCCAGACGAGGAGACGATCATGGCTGACGCCGTCGACCCGACCAACGAGGACATCGCCCCCGAGACCGAGACCGACAGCGAGGTCGAGGCGCACTCCGAGGCCCCCCTGGACCTGCAGGAGATGGGCATCAGCTCGCCCGTCGAGGGTGCCGGCAGCACGGTCAGCCTCGCCGCCTGCGCCTGACCGGTCCGTGTGGGT
>NZ_JACEGK010000078.1:0-19709 GCF_056859195.1 Streptomyces sp. NH27 | reverse complement strand
AGGCTTGGGCCTTGACGGATGGCACGCGGCGCGCAATTCTCAGGACGCGCTGCCACACGCGGTCACCCGATCCGGCACACATCGGCTCCACACTTCTTCGCGAGCCGGATGCATGGATCGTCGGCGAAGCGGGAATGGATGCGATGGTGGTTGAGTGACCGGTTCCGGCCGGGCGCGCAGCAGGCAGGACAGGGATGACGGATGCGGGACCCGGGCTCCGAGGGCCGGGTATCGCGGACGATGAGACAGGCGGAGGGGGCGACGATTCGGTACTCCGAATCTCAGCCTGGACATCAGTGGGCCAAGTGGCTACACTGACCCTTTGCGCTGCCTGTTAGCTGCTGCCTGGCCCGTCACCAGGGGTATGCCCGTGTCCGAGCACTCGTGAGGAAGCCTGTCATCAGGGCTTTTCTCTTCCGCTCGGGTTCGGTCCGGTACGCGCGTAGTGAGTCCGAGCCCTCGGAAGGACCCCCTCTTGGCCGCCTCGCGCAACGCCTCGACCACCAATTCGAACAACGCCGCAAGCACCGCCCCGCTGCGCATCTCCTTCGCGAAGATCCGTGAACCGCTCGAAGTTCCGAACCTCCTCGCGCTTCAGACCGAGAGCTTTGACTGGCTGCTCGGCAACGCCGCGTGGAAGGCTCGGGTCGAGGCGGCCCTGGACAGTGGGCAGGACGTCCCCAGGAAGTCCGGTCTGGAGGAGATCTTCGAGGAGATCTCCCCGATCGAGGACTTCTCCGGGTCGATGTCCCTCACGTTCCGTGACCACCGCTTCGAGCCGCCGAAGAACTCGCTCGACGAGTGCAAGGAGCGCGACTTCACCTACGGCGCCCCGCTCTTCGTCACCGCCGAGTTCACCAACAACGAGACCGGCGAGATCAAGTCCCAGACCGTCTTCATGGGTGACTTCCCCCTGATGACGAACAAGGGCACCTTCTGCATCAACGGCACCGAGCGTGTCGTCGTCTCGCAGCTGGTCCGCTCGCCGGGTGTCTACTTCGACAGCTCCATCGACAAGACCTCCGACAAGGACATCTTCTCCGCCAAGATCATCCCGTCCCGGGGTGCCTGGCTGGAGATGGAGATCGACAAGCGCGACATGGTCGGTGTCCGCATCGACCGCAAGCGCAAGCAGTCGGTCACCGTCCTGCTCAAGGCGCTCGGCTGGACCACCGAGCAGATCCTCGAGGAGTTCGGCGAGTACGAGTCGATGCGCGCCACCCTGGAGAAGGACCACACCCAGGGCCAGGACGACGCGCTGCTGGACATCTACCGCAAGCTGCGCCCGGGCGAGCCGCCGACGAAGGAGGCCGCCCAGACCCTGCTGGAGAACCTCTACTTCAACCCGAAGCGGTACGACCTGGCCAAGGTCGGTCGCTACAAGGTGAACAAGAAGCTCGGCAGCGACGCGCCGCTGGACGCCGGCGTGCTCACCACCGACGACATCCTCGCCACGATCAAGTACCTGGTGAAGCTGCACGCCGGTGAGACCGAGACGGTCGGCGAGTCCGGCCGGTCGATCATCGTCGAGACCGACGACATCGACCACTTCGGCAACCGCCGTATCCGCAACGTCGGCGAGCTGATCCAGAACCAGGTCCGTACGGGTCTGGCCCGTATGGAGCGGGTCGTGCGCGAGCGCATGACCACCCAGGACGTCGAGGCGATCACGCCGCAGACCCTGATCAACATCCGGCCGGTCGTCGCCTCCATCAAGGAGTTCTTCGGCACCAGCCAGCTCTCCCAGTTCATGGACCAGACGAACCCGCTGTCGGGTCTGACGCACAAGCGTCGTCTCAACGCGCTCGGCCCCGGTGGTCTGTCCCGTGAGCGGGCCGGCTTCGAGGTCCGTGACGTGCACCCGTCGCACTACGGCCGGATGTGCCCGATCGAGACGCCGGAAGGCCCGAACATCGGTCTGATCGGCTCGCTCGCCTCCTACGGCCGGGTCAACGCGTTCGGCTTCATCGAGACGCCGTACCGCAAGGTCGTCGACGGCCAGGTCACCGACGACGTCGACTACCTGACCGCGGACGAGGAGGACCGCTTCGTCATCGCGCAGGCCAACGCGCCGCTGACCGAGGAACTCCGGTTCGCCGAGTCCCGCGTGCTGGTCCGCCGCCGCGGCGGCGAGATCGACTACATCCCCGGCGACGACGTCGACTACATGGACGTCTCGCCGCGCCAGATGGTGTCGGTCGCGACCGCGATGATCCCGTTCCTGGAGCACGACGACGCCAACCGTGCCCTCATGGGCGCGAACATGATGCGCCAGGCCGTGCCGCTGATCAAGGCCGAGGCGCCGCTGGTCGGCACCGGCATGGAGTACCGCTGCGCGGTCGACGCCGGCGACGTGATCAAGGCCGAGAAGGACGGTGTGGTCCAGGAGGTCTCCGCCGACTACGTCACGGTCACCAACGACGACGGCACGTACACCACGTACCGGATCGCCAAGTTCTCCCGCTCCAACCAGGGCACCTCCTTCAACCAGAAGGTCGTCGTGGACGAGGGCGCCCGCGTGGTGGCCGGACAGGTGCTCGCCGACGGCCCGTCCACGGACGAGGGCGAGATGGCCCTCGGCAAGAACCTGCTGGTCGCGTTCATGCCGTGGGAAGGCCACAACTACGAGGACGCGATCATCCTGTCGCAGCGCCTCGTCCAGGACGACGTGCTCTCCTCGATCCACATCGAGGAGCACGAAGTCGACGCCCGCGACACCAAGCTGGGCCCCGAGGAGATCACCCGGGACATCCCGAACGTCTCCGAGGAGGTGCTGGCCGACCTCGACGAGCGCGGCATCATCCGGATCGGTGCCGACGTGGTGGCCGGCGACATCCTGGTCGGCAAGGTCACCCCGAAGGGCGAGACCGAGCTGACCCCGGAGGAGCGGCTGCTGCGCGCGATCTTCGGCGAGAAGGCCCGCGAGGTCCGCGACACCTCGCTGAAGGTGCCGCACGGCGAGGTCGGCAAGGTCATCGGCGTGCGCGTCTTCGACCGTGACGAGGGCGACGAGCTGCCGCCCGGTGTCAACCAGCTGGTGCGCGTCTACGTCGCGCAGAAGCGGAAGATCACCGACGGCGACAAGCTGGCCGGCCGGCACGGCAACAAGGGCGTCATCTCCAAGATCCTGCCGGTCGAGGACATGCCGTTCACCGAGGACGGCACCCCGGTCGACATCATCCTCAACCCGCTCGGCGTCCCGTCCCGGATGAACCCGGGCCAGGTGCTGGAGATCCACCTCGGCTGGCTCGCGAAGCAGGGCTGGGACGTCTCCGGTATCGGCGAGGAGTGGGCCCAGCGGCTCGACGTCATCGGCGCCGGCCGGGTCGAGCCCGACACCAACGTGGCGACGCCGGTCTTCGACGGCGCCCGCGAGGACGAGATCGTCGGTCTCTTCGAGGCCACGGTCCCCAACCGCGACGGCGACCGGATGGTGAAGTCCTCCGGTAAGGCCCGGCTCTTCGACGGCCGCTCCGGCGAGCCGTTCCCGGAGCCGATCTCCATCGGCTACATGTACATCCTCAAGCTGCACCACCTGGTGGACGACAAGCTGCACGCGCGTTCCACCGGTCCGTACTCGATGATCACCCAGCAGCCGCTCGGTGGTAAGGCGCAGTTCGGTGGGCAGCGATTCGGCGAGATGGAGGTGTGGGCGCTGGAGGCTTACGGCGCCGCGTACGCACTCCAGGAACTGCTGACCATCAAGTCCGACGACGTGCTCGGCCGCGTGAAGGTCTACGAGGCCATCGTCAAGGGCGAGAACATCCCCGAGCCCGGCATCCCCGAGTCCTTCAAGGTGCTCATCAAGGAGATGCAGTCGCTCTGCCTCAACGTGGAGGTGCTGTCCAAGGACGGCATGTCCATCGAGATGCGGGACACCGACGAGGACGTGTTCCGTGCGGCGGAGGAGCTCGGCATCGACCTGTCCCGGCGCGAGCCGAGCAGCGTCGAAGAGGTCTGACGGGCCGGCCCGTCCGGTCTCCAGCCGGACGGGCTCTCCCGCGACCCGTTCAGACCATTTTGAGAATCAACCCTGAGAGGGATTGACGACACAGTGCTCGACGTCAACTTCTTCGACGAGCTGCGGATCGGCCTGGCCACCGCGGACGACATCCGGACCTGGTCGCACGGCGAGGTCAAGAAGCCCGAGACCATCAACTACCGCACCCTCAAGCCGGAAAAGGACGGGCTCTTCTGCGAGAAGATCTTCGGCCCCACCCGGGACTGGGAGTGCTACTGCGGCAAGTACAAGCGTGTCCGCTTCAAGGGCATCATCTGCGAGCGCTGCGGCGTCGAGGTCACCCGCGCCAAGGTGCGTCGTGAGCGGATGGGCCACATCGAGCTGGCCGCGCCGGTCACCCACATCTGGTACTTCAAGGGCGTGCCCTCGCGCCTGGGGTACCTGCTCGACCTCGCCCCGAAGGACCTGGAGAAGGTCATCTACTTCGCGGCGTACATGATCACCTGGGTGGACGACGAGCGCCGCACCCGCGACCTGCCCTCGCTGGAGGCCCAGGTCTCCGTGGAGCGCCAGCAGGTCGAGCAGCGGCGTGACGCCGATGTGGAGGCCCGGCAGAAGAAGCTGGAAGCCGACCTCGGCGAGCTGGAGAACGAAGGCGCCAAGGCCGACGTCCGCCGCAAGGTGCGTGAAGGCGCCGAGCGCGAGATGAAGCAGCTGCGCGACCGCGCCCAGCGCGAGCTGGACCGGCTCGACGAGGTGTGGGCCCGGTTCAAGAACCTCAAGGTCCAGGACCTGGAGGGCGACGAGCTGCTCTACCGCGAGCTGCGCGACCGGTTCGGCACGTACTTCCAGGGCTCGATGGGTGCCGCGGCGCTGCAGAAGCGCCTGGAGTCCTTCGACCTGGACGAGGAGGCCGAGCGCCTCCGCGAGATCATCCGCACCGGCAAGGGCCAGAAGAAGACCCGTGCCCTGAAGCGGCTCAAGGTGGTCTCCGCGTTCCTGCAGACCACCAACAAGCCCGGCGGCATGGTGCTGGACTGCGTCCCGGTGATCCCGCCGGACCTGCGTCCGATGGTCCAGCTCGACGGTGGCCGGTTCGCCACCTCCGACCTGAACGACCTGTACCGCCGCGTGATCAACCGCAACAACCGTCTGAAGCGCCTGCTCGACCTCGGTGCCCCCGAGATCATCGTGAACAACGAGAAGCGGATGCTCCAGGAGGCCGTCGACGCGCTCTTCGACAACGGCCGCCGTGGCCGCCCGGTGACGGGCCCCGGCAACCGTCCGCTGAAGTCGCTCTCCGACATGCTCAAGGGCAAGCAGGGCCGGTTCCGCCAGAACCTGCTCGGCAAGCGCGTGGACTACTCCGCCCGCTCGGTGATCGTCGTCGGCCCGCAGCTCAAGCTGCACCAGTGCGGCCTGCCCAAGGCCATGGCGCTGGAGCTCTTCAAGCCGTTCGTGATGAAGCGCCTGGTGGACCTCAACCACGCGCAGAACATCAAGTCGGCCAAGCGCATGGTCGAGCGCGGCCGCACGGTCGTGTACGACGTGCTGGAAGAGGTCATCGCCGAGCACCCGGTGCTGCTCAACCGTGCGCCGACCCTGCACCGTCTGGGCATCCAGGCGTTCGAGCCGCAGCTCGTCGAGGGCAAGGCCATCCAGATCCACCCGCTGGTCTGCACCGCGTTCAACGCGGACTTCGACGGCGACCAGATGGCCGTGCACCTTCCGCTGTCCGCGGAGGCGCAGGCCGAGGCCCGCATCCTGATGCTGTCCTCGAACAACATCCTCAAGCCCGCCGACGGCCGCCCGGTCACCATGCCGACCCAGGACATGGTGCTCGGTCTGTTCTTCCTGACCACGGACTCCGAGGAGCGCGAGGTCAAGGGCGAGGGCCGGGCGTTCGGCTCCACCGCCGAGGCGATCATGGCCTTCGACGCGCGTGAGCTGTCGATGCAGGCACGGGTGGACATCCGCTTCCCGGTGGGCACCGTCCCGCCGCGCGGCTGGACCCCGCCGGAGCCGGTGGAGGGCGAGGAGCCGTACCAGGTCGGTGACAGCTTCCGGCTGCGCACCACCCTGGGCCGGGCGCTCTTCAACGAGCTGCTGCCCGAGGACTACCCGTTCGTGGACTACGCGGTCGGCAAGAAGCAGCTCTCCGAGATCGTCAACGACCTCGCCGAGCGGTACCCGAAGGTGATCGTGGCGGCGACGCTCGACAACCTGAAGGCGTCCGGCTTCCACTGGGCGACCCGCTCGGGCGTCACCGTGGCCGTCACCGACATCGTCGTGCCCGAGGCGAAGAAGGGCATCATCGCCTCCTACGAGGCGCTCGACGAGAAGGTCCAGAAGCAGTACGAGCGCGGCCTGATCACCAAGCAGGAGCGCTCGGACGAGCTGATCAACATCTGGACCAAGGCGACCAACGAGGTTGCCACGGCGATGAACGCCAACTTCCCGAAGACCAACCCGATCTTCATGATGGTCGACTCGGGTGCCCGCGGAAACATGATGCAGATGCGTCAGATCGCGGGTATGCGTGGCCTGGTGTCGAACGCCAAGAACGAGACGATCCCGCGTCCGATCAAGGCGTCCTTCCGTGAGGGCCTGTCCGTGCTGGAGTACTTCATCTCCACCCACGGTGCCCGTAAGGGTCTGGCCGACACCGCGCTGCGTACCGCCGACTCGGGTTACCTGACCCGTCGTCTGGTGGACGTCTCGCAGGACGTGATCATTCGCGAGGAGGACTGCGGCACCGAGCGCGGTCTGAAGCTGCGGATCGCCGATCGGGCCGAGGACGGCACGCTGCGCAAGGCGGACGACGTCGAGACCAGCGTGTACGCGCGGATGCTCGCCGAGGACGTCGTGGTGGACGGCAAGGTCATCGCCCCCGCCAACGTCGACCTGGGCGACGTGCTCATCGACCAGCTGCTGCGGCACGGTGTCGAGGAGGTCAAGACCCGCTCGATCCTCACCTGCGAGTCGGCCGTCGGCACCTGCGCCTACTGCTACGGGCGCTCGCTGGCCACCGGCAAGCTGGTGGACATCGGCGAGGCGGTCGGCATCATCGCCGCCCAGTCGATCGGTGAGCCCGGCACCCAGCTGACGATGCGTACCTTCCACACCGGTGGTGTGGCCGGTGACGACATCACGCAGGGTCTGCCGCGTGTGGTCGAGCTCTTCGAGGCGCGCGTGCCCAAGGGTGTCGCGCCGATCTCCGAGGCGGCCGGCCGGGTCCGGGTCGAGGAGACCGAGAAGACCAAGAAGATCATCGTCACCCCGGACGACGGCGCCGACGAGATCCCCTACCCGATCTCCAAGCGCGTCAAGCTCCAGGTCGGCGAGGGCGACCACGTCGAGGTGGGCCAGAAGCTCACCTACGGCGCGACCAACCCGCACGACGTGCTGCGCATCCTCGGCCAGCGCCAGGTCCAGATCCACCTGGTGCAGGAAGTGCAGAAGGTCTACAACTCGCAGGGTGTGTCGATCCACGACAAGCACATCGAGATCATCATCCGGCAGATGCTGCGCCGGGTGACGATCATCGAGTCCGGCGACGCGGAGCTGCTGCCGGGCGAGCTGGTCGAGCGCGGCCGGTTCGAGACCGAGAACCGTCGCGTGGTCTCCGAGGGCGGTCACCCGGCCTCGGGTCGTCCGCAGCTGATGGGTATCACCAAGGCATCGCTGGCCACCGAGTCCTGGCTGTCGGCCGCCTCCTTCCAGGAGACGACCCGAGTGCTGACGGACGCGGCGATCCACGCGAAGTCGGACTCGCTGCTGGGTCTGAAGGAGAACGTCATCATCGGCAAGCTCATCCCGGCCGGTACGGGTCTGTCCCGCTACCGCAACATCCGGGTGGAGCCGACCGAGGAGGCCAAGGCCGCGATGTACTCGGCCGTCGGCTACGACGACATCGACTACAGCCCGTTCGGCACCGGCTCCGGCCAGGCGGTGCCGCTGGAGGACTACGACTACGGCCCGTACAACGGCTGAGTGGTGGGCCTGACGGTCTGAAGGACCGCAGCACGAAAGAAGGGCGGTCGCCCCGGGACTCCGGGGCGGCCGCCCTTCTCGTGTGTCGGGGTGTCGGGGCGCCGCTGCCAGGGGCCGTGCCGGGCTTCGTGCCGGGCTCCGTGCCGGGGGTGCCGTCGGTGCCGAGATAGTTGCGTGTTACCGTTATTTCTTGTCATCGTCTGATGACATCGGTGGGTGACATCTGGAACCGGGGAGAGCGACGGCATCGTGTCGATCGGCGGAGACATAGCAGGCGGGCCCACCGGGCCCGGGGCCGTACCGCGCGGGCTGCGGCTGCGGCTGCTCGGGCCGACCCTGGTGATCGTGGGCTCGCTGATGGCGGTCGTCTCCAGCCTCGGTGCCCCGCTGATCCCCACCATCGCCGCCGCCGACGGCGTGTCGCTGAGCACGGCGGAGTGGTTGCTGACCATCACGCTGATGACCGGCGCGCTCGCCACGCCGCTGATGGGCCGGCTCTCCGACGGGCCCCGGCAGCGCGAGGTGATCCTCGCCGCGCTCGGCTCGGTGGTGGTCGGCTGCGTGGTCGCCGCGCTCTCCAACGGCTTCGCCATGCTGATCGTCGGGCGCGGCCTGCAAGGGGTGGGGCTCGGGCTGCTGCCGGTGGCGATGGCCGTCGCCCGGCGGAACCTCGCGCCCGAGAAGTCACGGCAGGCGATCGCCACGCTCTCGGTCACGGCCGCGATCGGCGCCGGGCTCGGCTACCCGCTGACCGCGCTGATCGCGGAGACCTTCGACTACCGGGGCGGGTACTGGTTCGGCGCGATCACCGTCAGCTGCGCCTTCCTGCTCGCCGCCTTCGTGCTGCCCGGCCGCGCCGATGTCCCCACCCGGCGGTTCGACACCGTCGGCGCGACCCTGATCAGCCTGGTCGTCGTCGGGTTCTCGGTGGCGCTCAGCGAGGCGGGCGGCTGGGGATGGACGTCGGCCCGTGCGCTGGGCCTGTTCGCCGGCAGCCTGGTGCTGCTCGCGGTGTGGATCCCGTACGAGCTGCGCACCACCGACCCGTTGATCGACCTGCGCCAGGTCAAGAACCGCTCGGTGCTCACCGCCGACACCGGCGGGTTCCTGATCAGCGTCGCGATGTACCTGCTGCTGCCGGTCGTGGTGGAGTTCGTCCAGGTCCCGGCGGCGCAGGGCTACGGCTTCGGGGCCTCGCTCGTCGTCTCCGGCCTGGTGCTGGTGCCCTACGCGGTGACGAACTTCGTGGCCAGCCGCTTCCTCGGGATGTACGAACGGCGGTTCGGCACGCGGAGCATGATCCCGCTCGGCTCGCTCATCTTCGCCTTCGGCACCGGCTTCTTCGCGCTGGAGCACGCGCACCTGTGGGAGGCGTTCGTGGTCTCCGGGATCGCCGGCTTCGGCATGGGGTTCACCTACGCCGCGATGCCCGGCTTCATCGTGCGCGCGGTGCCGGCGAGTGAGACCGGCAGCGCGACCGGGTTCTACCAGGTGCTGCGGAGCATCGGCCTGACGCTGGGCAGCGCGCTGTCGGCGGCCGTGCTGATGGCGCACACCCACGCGGGCAGTGCGCTGCCGGAGGTGTCGGGGTTCCGGATGGCCCTGATCATCGCGTCGGCGCTGGGCGTGGCCACGGCCGTCATCAGCTTCGTGCTGCCGGGGCTGTCGACCGGGCGCCGGGTCGAGTCGAGCGTGCAGGCCCCGGACGCGGCCATCCCTATGATGGAGGAGGAGGCCGAACTCGCCGGCTCCGGCTTCATGACCGTCGACGACCGGGCTTCTGACACCCGCTGAGGAGGGCCAGGGTGAGTGCCGAGCACGCGTTGTCCGGGGGTGGGGTGTCCGGTGGCGGGGAACCTTCGAGTGGGGCACCGCGGGACGCGGTGCCGGAGCGGCCGCGGGCGGGGCGGTCCCGGGATGCCGCCGCCAGCAAGCAGGCCCTGCTACGGGCGGCGCAGGAGCTCTTCGGGCAGAAGGGCTTCGAGCGCACCACGATCCGGGAGATCGGTGAACTCGCCGGTGTGGACGCGGCCTTGATCGCCCGCTACGTCGGCAACAAGGCGGAGCTGTACGTCGCTGCGGTGGTGGCCGAGGACGCCGCCGTGCGGGGACCCGCCGAGTTCGGGGGGCTGGCACAGGTCACGAACACACTGATCACCAGGTCCGACGAGCGCGGTCCCGGCCCGATCCTCCAGGCGCTCATCCGGTCCGACACCTCCCCGGAGATCCGGGTGGCCGCCGGCGACCGTCTCGCCCGTCGCGTCGTCGAGCCGCTGGCGGCCGACCTCGACGGCCGGCACCTCGACCGCGCCCGCCTCCGCGCGGAGATCGCCGTGTGCGCGCTGTACGGCATCAGCCTCGGCCGTTCGCTCGGCTGGTTCGAGGAGATCCGATCCGTCCCGAAGGACGAACTGGTCGCCCTGGTCACGGAAGTGCTCACCACCCTCACCACGCCCGGCGGTGACGGTGGAAGCGGCGGTGACGGTGGGAGCGGCGCGGACGACGCGACCGCGGGCGCGTAACAGCCGGTTCTGTCACAACTTCTCTACACCGCACCGCTGTTCCTCCTGCGGACCGCCGATCTGGGGCATCCTGGAGTCATGCTGGCCAGTGACGCTGATCGTGAGCATGCGGTGGACGTCCTCAAGGAGGCTTACACCCAGGGGCGGTTGAGGTCCGAGGAGTACGACGAACGGGTCGGCCGGGCCTACCTGGCGCGCACCTACACCGATCTGGACCGCATCACCGCGGACATCCCGGGCCCGCCGGTCCCCGCGCAGCCGGTGCCCTACCCGCCCGTGCCCCTCACCTTCGCCCCGCCGGTCCGGGACACCAACGGCGTGGCCATCGCCTCCCTGGTCTGCGGCATCCTCGGCGTCTTCACCATGGGCGTCTCCTCGCTCCCGGCGGTCATCTGCGGCCACATCGCCAAGAGCCAGATCCGCCGCACCGGCCAGGCCGGCAGCGGCCAGGCCACCGCCGGCCTCATCCTCGGCTACCTCGGCCTGATGTGCGTCCTCGCCTTCGTCGCCGCGGTCGGCTACGTCGCCACCAACCCCGACCACTGACACCTCCTGACGCCTCCGGGGGACCGCTTCCGACATCCCCGGACACCTGGGCGTCACCGCGTCGGCATACCGTCGTCAACCAGGGCACAGTCGGCCGAGAGTGGCCGCTGTGCATTTGTTTTGACCGTAGCCGATGCGGTAGGTACGCTCTCATCTTGTGCCTGGGGTGTGCCCGGGTCCTTGTGCGTGCCATGTGACCGGACAAGGACACCGAGGCCGCGGCGCCCGACCGAACGCACTTTTCGTTGCTTCGGATACGTGCGGGGTCCGCGACACACCCGACCGCGTGGGTCGGGCCCCAGGTTAGTTTTATCGAGATCGGCACACAGAAACCGGAGAAACGGTGCCTACGATCCAGCAGCTGGTCCGAAAGGGCCGGCAGGACAAGGTCGAAAAGAACAAGACGCCCGCGCTGAAGGGTTCGCCCCAGCGCCGCGGCGTCTGCACGCGTGTGTACACGACCACCCCGAAGAAGCCGAACTCGGCTCTCCGTAAGGTCGCGCGTGTCCGTCTGACCAGCGGTATCGAGGTCACTGCCTACATCCCGGGCGAGGGCCACAACCTTCAGGAGCACTCCATCGTGCTCGTGCGCGGCGGCCGTGTGAAGGACCTGCCGGGTGTTCGCTACAAGATCATCCGCGGTTCGCTCGACACGCAGGGCGTGAAGAACCGCAAGCAGGCCCGCAGCCGCTACGGCGCCAAGAAGGAGAAGTAAGCATGCCTCGTAAGGGCCCCGCCCCGAAGCGCCCGGTCATCATCGACCCGGTTTACGGCTCCCCGCTGGTGACCTCGCTGGTCAACAAGATCCTCCTGCACGGCAAGCGCTCCACCGCCGAGCGCATCGTGTACGGCGCCCTCGAGGGCGTGCGCGAGAAGGGCGGTGCCGACCCGGTCATCACTCTCAAGCGCGCTCTGGAGAACATCAAGCCGACCCTTGAGGTCAAGTCCCGCCGCGTCGGCGGCGCGACCTACCAGGTGCCGGTCGAGGTCCGTCCGGGCCGCCAGAACACGCTGGCGCTGCGCTGGATGGTCGGGTACTCCCGCGCCCGTCGCGAGAAGACCATGACCGAGCGACTGATGAACGAGATCCTCGACGCCAGCAATGGCCTGGGCGCCTCTGTGAAGCGTCGCGAGGACACGCACAAGATGGCCGAGTCCAACAAGGCCTTCGCGCACTACCGCTGGTAGTCACCACCCACATCGAGACCGAGAGAAGACTGAGCCACATGGCCACCACTTCGCTTGACCTGGCCAGGGTCCGCAACATCGGGATCATGGCCCACATCGACGCGGGCAAGACGACGACCACCGAGCGGATCCTGTTCTACACCGGTGTCTCCTACAAGATCGGTGAAGTCCACGATGGCGCAGCCACCATGGACTGGATGGAACAGGAGCAGGAGCGCGGTATCACCATCACGTCGGCCGCGACGACCTGTCACTGGCCGCTCGACGATGTCGACCACACCATCAACATCATCGACACCCCCGGCCACGTCGACTTCACCGTCGAGGTGGAGCGTTCGCTGCGCGTCCTCGACGGCGCCGTGACCGTGTTCGACGGTGTCGCCGGTGTGGAGCCGCAGTCCGAGACGGTCTGGCGTCAGGCCGACCGCTACGGCGTGCCCCGCATCTGCTTCGTCAACAAGCTCGACCGCACCGGCGCGGAGTTCCACCGCTGCGTCGACATGATCGTGGACCGCCTCGGTGCGGTGCCGCTGGTCATGCAGCTTCCGATCGGCGCCGAGGCCGACTTCAAGGGCGTGGTCGACCTCGTCCAGATGAAGGCCCTGGTCTGGTCGCTCGAAGCGACCAAGGGCGAGATGTACGACGTCGTCGACATCCCGGACACGCACGTCGAGGCGGCCGAGGAGTGGCACGGCAAGCTGCTCGAGGCCGTCGCCGAGCACGACGACGAGATGATGGAGCTGTACCTGGAGGGGCAGGAGCCCACCCAGGACCAGCTGATGGCGGCGATCCGCCGGATCACGCTCGCCTCCAAGGGCAGCGCGGACTCGGTCACCGTCACCCCCGTGTTCTGCGGCACCGCGTTCAAGAACAAGGGCGTGCAGCCCCTGCTCGACGCGGTCGTGCGCTACCTCCCGTCGCCGCTGGACGTCGAGGCCATCGAAGGCCACGCCGTCGGCAACGCCGAGGAGATCATCAAGCGCAAGCCGTCGGACGACGAGCCGTTCTCCGGGCTCGCGTTCAAGATCATGAGCGACCCGCACCTGGGCAAGCTCACCTTCGTCCGGATCTACTCGGGCCGCCTGGTATCGGGTTCGGCAGTGCTGAACTCGGTCAAGGGCAAGAAGGAGCGCATCGGCAAGATCTACCGCATGCACGCGAACAAGCGTGAGGAGATCGAGTCGGTGGGCGCCGGCGACATCGTCGCCGTGATGGGGCTGAAGCAGACCACCACCGGTGAGACGCTGTCCGACGACAAGAACCCGGTGATCCTGGAGTCCATGGACTTCCCGGCGCCGGTGATCGAGGTCGCGATCGAGCCCAAGTCCAAGGGCGACCAGGAGAAGCTGGGTGTCGCCATCCAGCGGCTCTCGGAGGAGGACCCCTCCTTCCAGGTCCACTCGGACGAGGAGACCGGCCAGACCATCATCGGCGGCATGGGCGAACTGCACCTCGAGGTGCTGGTCGACCGGATGCGGCGCGAGTTCCGGGTCGAGGCCAACGTCGGCAAGCCGCAGGTCGCCTACCGTGAGACCATCCGCAAGACGGTCGAGCGCATCGACTACACCCACAAGAAGCAGACCGGTGGTACCGGTCAGTTCGCCAAGGTGCAGATCATGCTGGAGCCGCTGGAAGGCGGCGACGCGACCTACGAGTTCGTCAACAAGGTCACCGGTGGCCGCATCCCCCGTGAGTACATCCCCTCGGTGGACGCGGGCGCGCAGGAGGCCATGAAGTTCGGCATCCTGGCCGGCTACGAGATGGTGGGCGTTCGCGTCACCCTGCTCGACGGCGGCTACCACGAGGTCGACTCCTCCGAGCTGGCGTTCAAGATCGCCGGTTCGCAGGCGTTCAAGGAGGGTGCCCGCAAGGCGAGCCCCGTGCTTCTCGAACCGATGATGGCCGTCGAGGTCACCACCCCCGAGGACTACATGGGCGACGTCATCGGCGACCTCAACTCCCGCCGTGGCCAGATCCAGGCCATGGAGGAGCGCAGCAGCGCCCGGGTCGTGAAGGGCCTGGTTCCGCTGTCGGAGATGTTCGGCTACGTCGGTGACCTGCGGTCCAAGACTTCGGGCCGGGCCAGCTACTCCATGCAGTTCGACTCCTACGCCGAGGTTCCGCGGAACGTCGCAGAGGAGATCATCGCGAAGGCCAAGGGCGAGTAGTACCTCCGGTACCTCGTTTAGGCTTGACAGCAGGCTTTCGGGGTATTTCCGGCACAATGTGTCGGAAATGCCCTGGGTCGGCATTCCAGCAAAGATCACCTGGCGCCGATGAACCAAGGCGTACAGATCCACTCCCAGGAGGACCCCAGTGGCGAAGGCGAAGTTCGAGCGGACTAAGCCGCACGTCAACATCGGCACCATCGGTCACATCGACCACGGTAAGACCACGCTTACCGCGGCGATTACCAAGGTGCTGCATGACGCGTACCCGGACCTGAACGAGGCTTCGGCCTTCGACCAGATCGACAAGGCTCCTGAGGAGCGCCAGCGCGGTATCACCATCTCCATCGCGCACGTCGAGTACCAGACCGAGTCGCGTCACTACGCGCACGTCGACTGCCCCGGTCACGCGGACTACATCAAGAACATGATCACCGGTGCCGCCCAGATGGACGGCGCGATCCTCGTGGTCGCGGCGACCGACGGCCCGATGCCGCAGACCAAGGAGCACGTGCTGCTGGCCCGCCAGGTCGGCGTGCCGTACATCGTGGTGGCCCTGAACAAGGCCGACATGGTGGACGACGAGGAGATCCTGGAGCTCGTCGAGCTCGAGGTGCGCGAGCTGCTCTCCGAGTACGAGTTCCCGGGCGACGACCTGCCGGTCGTGCGCGTCTCCGCGCTCAAGGCTCTTGAGGGCGACAAGGAGTGGGGCGAGAAGCTGCTCGGCCTGATGAAGGCTGTCGACGAGTCGATCCCCACCCCCGAGCGTGACGTCGAGAAGCCGTTCCTGATGCCGATCGAGGACGTCTTCACGATCACCGGTCGTGGCACCGTCGTCACCGGTCGTATCGAGCGCGGTGTGCTCAAGGTCAACGAGACCGTGGACATCATCGGCATCAAGACCGAGAAGACCACCACCACGGTCACCGGCATCGAGATGTTCCGCAAGCTGCTCGACGAGGGCCAGGCCGGTGAGAACGTCGGTCTGCTGCTTCGTGGCATCAAGCGCGAGGACGTCGAGCGCGGCCAGGTCATCATCAAGCCGGGCACGGTCACCCCGCACACCGAGTTCGAGGCGCAGGCGTACATCCTGTCCAAGGACGAGGGCGGCCGTCACACGCCGTTCTTCAACAACTACCGCCCGCAGTTCTACTTCCGTACCACGGACGTGACCGGCGTGGTGACCCTCCCCGAGGGCACCGAGATGGTCATGCCGGGCGACAACACCGCCATGACGGTCGAGCTGATCCAGCCGATCGCCATGGAGGAGGGCCTGAAGTTCGCCATCCGTGAGGGTGGTCGTACGGTGGGCGCCGGCCAGGTCACCAAGATCAACAAGTAGTAAGCCCTGCGGGCTCGTTGAGCCGTAGAAAAGGTGCCCCACTCCGTTCGGAGTGGGGCACCTTTGCGTGTGGGGTCCCGGTGCGCCGCTTCGGGGCGTACCCCGCTGCCTAGTTGAGCAGCTTGTTCGCCGAGGCGCTCGCCGCGTAGGCGATGGCCGCGGTGAGGAGCACGCTGACCGTGACGACGGTGGCGGGGGCGGCGTTGGAGATGACCAGGGCCAGTACCGTCACCGCGACCAGCGGACCCGCGGCGTACCAGGCGAGGTAGATGAGGGGGCCGGGGGAGCCGATGGGGGAGCCGCCGCCGAGGAACATGAGCTGGGTGCGGGCGGGGCCGCGGCAGGCGCCGTAGAGCGCGGCGGCGGTGAACGGGAAGGCGCACAGCGGCAGGTAGAGCAGCGCGACAAGGGAGCCGTGCAGGGCGAAGGGGATCGCGGCGAGCAAGCCGAGGAGCACGCCGACCACGGCGGGCACGATGCCGTGCTGGAGCATGAGGCTGCGCAGGCGGTACGGCGACCAGGCCGCGCGGCGCAGGTCGTCGGTCTCGACCCGTGCGGACTCGGCGAGTGCGCCGACCGCGAGATAGCCGCAGACGAGGCCGACCACCAGGCCGACCGGGCGCCGTTCGCCGCCGAGGTCGGCGCCGAGCCCGGCCGCGGTCGCGGCGGCGGCCGTCCACAGCACGGCCCGGCCGACCCGGCCGGGTGCCCGTAGCAGCGTCAGGGCGTCGCGCCAGACGACGGCGAGGTGCCGGGCCGCCCGGCCGCGCGGGGGCGGCAGCCGGACCATGCGGGTGGCGTCGCCGCCGCCGGCCTCCAGCAACGCGAGCTTGGCGGCGCGCAGTTCGAGCGACCACGCGACCGAGGCGACGGTGGTGGCGGTGGCGGCCCTGGCCCGTAGCTGCGCGGTCGGTACGGCGGCGGCCTCGCGGTGGGCGAGCAGGACCGCCGCGGCGGTGGCGGCCAGCAGCAGCGCGAGGGCGACCGGCCAGCCCGGCACGCTGCCGCCGCAGGCGCGGACCACCGGCTGGGCGGCCCAACCCCACGGCCCCGACCACAACTCGACCCACTCCAGCGGGCGGACCCGGTGCCCGGAGCCGGCCAGCCCGGTCTGCGCGCCGAGCGCAGCGAGCAGGAGGACGGCGGGCGCGGTCCAGCGCCGTACGGTCCTGGCCCGGTCCGGGCGGCGCTCCACGGCCATGCCGAAGGCGACCGCGAGCAGCGGCAGGCACAGCGCGGCGGGCAGCGCGGCCGGCAGGGCGGCCCCGATCGACGCCTGGCCGGTGACACGGAGCGCGATCGCCCCCGCCACGCCGCCGAGCACGCCGGGGATCAGCGCCAGCCCGGCGGACAGCCGGAACCACGGCCGCAGCACCGCCGCCCGCCGCACCGGCTGGGCCAGCAGCCAGCCCACGGCCGGGCCGGGCAGCACCACCGGGCCGCGCCACAGGGCGTCCCGGGCGGAGACCAGGAACAGCAGCAGGCTCAGCGCGGTGAACAGGGCGGGCAGGCCGCGGGTCAGGCCGGCGCCGAAACCGCCGTAGTCCGCGCCTTCGTCGAGGCCGCGCAGGAAGTGCACGGCCAGGCCGCTGCCGTAGCCGACGCCGGCGAGCAGCACGGAGTAGAGCAGGACCGCCAGGTCGCGGCCCTGCTGCCGGCGGTGGGCCTTGCGCTTGTTCCGCAGCCAGGCAAGGGTCTCGGCGGTGCGGTCGTCGTCGTCCTCGCTCCAGCCGCCGGAGGCGTACGTGTCGGAGGTGTACGTGTCGGGGTCGTCGGGTGCGGGGTCGTCGGGCGTGGAGTCGTCCGGCGCCGGGGCGTCGGCTTCGGGCGCGCCGGGTGCGCCGGGTGCGCCGGTCATGGCGGCGTCGGGGGTGGCGAGTTCGGGCCCCTCGGGGGTGTCCGCCGAGGGGCGGCCGGCGGTCATGCGCCCGCGCCGAGCTGCCGCAGGACGTCGGCCGGCGGGCCCTGGGCGGCGACCCGGCCGTCCTCCAGGGCGACCAGGTGGTCGGCGACCGCCTCGGCCAACTCGGCCTGGTGGGTGGCGAGCAGCACCGCCACGCCGCTCTCCTTCTCGGCGACCAGCAGTTCGGCCAGCCGCTGCCGGGCATCGGGGTCGAGCCGCTGCTCGGGCTCGTCCAGGACCAGCAGGTCGCGCGGGCGGACCAGGGCGGCGGCCAGCAGCAGGGACTGCATCTGGCCGGAGGACAGGGCGCCCGGCAGCGCGTCGGCGTGGTCGGACAGCCGGCGGTCGGCGAGCACCTGGTCGATCCAGCCGGCCGCGTCGTCGACGGCGTGCGCGACCGTCACCAGTTCCAGGTGCTCGCGCACGGTGAGGTCGGGGTAGCAGGCCACGGTGTCGCCGACCACGGCGACCCGGGCGCGTACCTCCGGGTCGTCCTCGCTGATCGGCCGCCCGGCGAACAGCGCCTGGCCGCTGGTGGGGGTGTCACGGCCGGAGGCGATCCGCAGCAGCGTCGACTTGCCCGACCCGTTGTGCCCGAACAGCGCGGTGCACTTCCCGGCGGTCACGTCCAGGTCCAGTGGCCGCAGCGCCTGCCGCTTCCCGTAGTTCCTGGTGACCTTCCGCAGCCGCAGCAGTGCACCCGAGTCCTTGGCCTTCACCGCCATATCGCGGGCCTCCATGCCGTAGGTGGATTCCCGTGACCTTAGTACGGCGCGCCCGAGTCGGTTCCCGCACCATGGCAGGGTGCTTCGCACGACCGCGGACCGGCCCGCGTCACGTGTAGCGCGGCAGACCCTCCGTGGAGATCGTCCACTCTCCGATGGTGACGTCCTCGCCGTACACGAAGTCCTTCCGGGTCGCGTACCGGGGTCCGTTGGGCGTCGAGTGGATGTCGGACAGCACGGCGCCCTCACCCGTACGCGGGTCGAACAGGACGTACAGCGCGATCCCGAGCAGCGGGTAGTCCCGCATCTTGCCCACCCAGTCGTTGTCCGGGTTGGACCGGGACACCACCTCGACGGCGGCGAGGACGGTGCGGGGATCGAACGCCCCCTCGACCTCCATGTCCGCTTCGGCGATCACCATGATGTCGGGGTGGCGCATCACGCCTTCGTACGTGTCCTCCACGTCGGGCGTCCCCGTGTGGGCGAGCAGACCGTCCGGCATGACCTTCTCCAAGCGCCGGCTGACGCGGGCGGCGGTGAGTTCGTGAGGTCCCCCCGGGGACATCATGTCGTGGACGATCCCTTCCTTCGTGATCTCCAGCTTGCCGGGCACGGTGAACTGCATCTGTTCGACGATGTCCCGCATGGCCTGGTACTGGAGGGCGTCCCGCCGTGCGCCGCCCGGGGCGATGGTCATCGACACACTCCCGTCTTTCGGCGCTGCCGGAACCGTCGGCGCTCCTGGTGGCGCGGACCGGTGACCCTCGCTCCATGCTAGCGACGACCGGGGGATGCGGCGGACGCGGCGAACCCGTCCTGCACGGCCACGTGCCCGGCCGGCCCTCAGCGAGAGTGGCCGTGTCAATACCGCCTGACTGGCAACGCGGCCCGCACGGCCAGATCCTGTCCGGCTACGCGGCACGCGCGGTGCCCGCAGTACGGCATCCCGCGCAGCGCCCGGCTGCAGGGGAACGGAAGGCGCGGTCGCAGCCGTCGCAGTTCTGCAGCGGCGGGGGCCGGTCCGGGAGCGCGGGCGGGTTCGCCGGGCGCGCCGCGAGCGGCGGTGGAAGCGCGGCCAGGCGGTGGGCGAGCAGTCCGGCGGGGTGGCGCGGCGCGTCGGGCAGCCCGGTGATCAAGGCCCGGCGTACGACATCGGGGCTGACTCCGCGCTCCAGCCAGGCCGAGACGGCCGGGGCGAGCCGGAGCACGTCGTGTTCGCTGAGCAGCAGCCGCTCGTCGTGCCGCCGCAGGTCGGCCAGGAGCGCGGCGGCCGGTCCGGACTCGGGACCGGGGTTGGGGTCGGGTGCGGGTGCGGGTGCGGGTGCGGGACCTGGCCCGGGCTCCGGCGGCACGGCCGGGGC